>CAYWDD010000065.1:0-7598 GCA_964456935.1 uncultured Faecalibacterium sp.
AGCTCAGGCAGCTATCAGCCAGAGCAAGTAATTTAGTTCAATAGCTAAATAGCTTAAAATTTCACCCCATCGGTTAAACCGATGGGGTGTTTTTGCGTGGACTTTGTGCAGAAACTTCAATTGTCAAATTGCACTTCAGCGTACAATGACGACACTTCAAATTTAAAAATTCGGTATTTGTTCACTTCTAATCTTCCTATTCTATTGACACGATTGCATTAAATAAGTATAATATGGTTAGAATATTACTATCAGCACATTTGCAAGGAGGTGAAAATATGATTATTCGTCCGTCAGCTGCGATTCGTCAGAATTACAATGAAATAGCAGATATGTGTCGCAAAACATCAGAGCCTATATTCCTTACCAAAAACGGTGAAGGCGACTTGGTCGTCATGGATATCGAAACGTACAACCGCAGGGAGAAAATGCTTAAGTTAAGAGAAGAACTGCTCGCTGTCGAGGAGGACAGATTGCGTGGTGACGTAGGATATACAATTGATGAAGTTGCTGCTATGATGCAAAATGCTATTGAGGAGGCGACAAGAAGTGGAACAGCATAATAAGTACAAAGTCATTGTATCAAAAAGGGCAACGCAAATGTTGGTTTCTCATGCTGCATTTTTAGCGAGAGTCAGCCCAAAGGCGGCACAACGCTTGACGTCAGAGTTTGAGAAGACCGCAAAATCTTTGGAGTTTATGCCACAAAGATGTCCGTGGTTTATTTGTGAAAATATTCCGAAAAATGTTTATCGCTATATTTTATTCGAAAAACGCTATATGATAATTTATCAAATTGCGGACGACATAGTATATGCGGACTATGTTGTGGATTGCAGACAGGATCACGACTTGCTCGTTCATTAAAATAAAACACAAAAACTAACCCTCACTTGAAATTTAAGGTTTCAAGTGAGGGTTTTTTGTGTTTGGGGTAGTGACCCGGGTGGGGTGCCGGGGTGCGAAGCAGGGCGGCAAGGCACTATTTTGCGGCTCATGGGCCGTAAAATAGTGGCATAAAGCAGGAACTTACCTTGTGCTGACAGATGATAGATTTTTCTGAATCTAACTTGTTCGGCAGTGGATATGCTTAAGAGAGTCGAACACAATACGGTTTTTAAGGCATATTTTCGTGGGTACTGCGTTGAAAATCCTCGCAAGGCGACAGCCTTGCTTGCGGTTTTCGCCTTGTCTTGACAAAAATCTATCCTTAAAAACTGCTCCGCACCCAAAACGCAACAGTTTGCGTGCAATCGGGCATTTCTTTGCCGCAGGAATACTGGCGTATTTCAAGGCAAAAAATGTTCGAGGGTGCGTGAAATGTTGTGTTTTGGGCATATCGGGTTCGACTCTCTTAAGCATAAGTGCTACTCCATAAAGTCACGCACTATTTCCGATGCACAGGAATCTATTTCTTGATTTGAGAATATTTCCTTGTCGCACATCGACCTGTATATCTTGGCTCTTTGAGAATAAAGCCTCTTTAAAGCTCCGACACCGTTCGACAGAGGTCTGCCTTTTGTCGAAAGTCGGTCGAGTTTTCTGTTGATGAAATATATCTTTCCGTTTTGCTTAAGACGTTGCCTGTTTTCACTTCTGAGAATACTTCCGCCGCCGCAAGCTATGACGCAACCGCTTTTTTTACTAAGCTCGGCTATGACTTCGCATTCTATGTCACGAAAGTAGTTTTCACCTTTTTTGCCGAAAATATCGGCAATGCTCATCGCCTCTCTTCTGACTATTTCCCTGTCAGTGTCGTAAAACGGCTTGTTGAGAATCTTGCCGACGATTCTGCCGAGTGTCGTTTTACCGCAGCCGGGCATGCCTATAAGTACAATGTTCTTTGTGCGTCGTTCCAGTTTCTTTTTTACTATCTCGGCTTTGGCTTTGTCAATGGGTTTTCCCGAAAAAAGTCCTGCGGAAACTATCGCCTGTGAAATAAACATTTGAGTTCCGCCTGCCGCTTTGATTCCGAGTTCTTCGGCTTGTAAGACGAGCCTTGTCTTTACGGGATTATAAATAACGTCTATCACGGCACTTAAGTTTTTAAAGGGTGATAAGTCTATTATTTGAGAATCGTTTTCTGGGTACATTCCGATCGGAGTTGTGTTAATGATAATGTCCGCATCGTAATGCCTTGAAATGTTCTTATAGTTGTTTTCACCGATTCTTGAAACACAGATTATCTCTTTTGCACCGTTGTCCTCACATACCGCTTTGGCTGTCAGGTATGTTCCGCCTGAGCCTAGAATTACAACTTTCTTTTTGTAGAAATCTACATCTATGCTGCGGCTGAGATCGTAAAATCCGATATAGTCCGTGTTGTAGCCGTAAAGAATGCCGTTTTTGTTGACTACGGTGTTCACACAGCCGACACGCTTTGCCTTTTCGCTCAGAACGTCACACTTTTCATAAGCCAGCTTTTTGTACGGTATAGTGACGTTTATTCCGTCAAATTGTTTTGCCGACAGGAAAGCGTTTGCTTTGTCTGCGTCCATTTCCAGCTTGCGGTATTGGCAGTTCCATATTTCACGATGAAGAAAAGGAGATAATGTGTGCGGTAAGCTCTTACCCAGTATTCCGTACATAAAAGCACCTGCTTTCGGTTTTTACTTAATTTGAGCTTTTTGCGGTGTCGGTCCGGCACCTGCTCACACCTTCGGCGTTCGCAGGTACATGTACCGCCACCGTCCGCCTGCTTCGCAGGCGGGGTTCGGCACTGCCTTAAAACTTACTTCCGCCAAACTTTCCGCCTTTAGCACCTTTTGTGCCACCGAGTTTAACACCCTCAAGCACGTTTGACTTAAACGTGTATGTCAAGCTGTTTTCTTCTCTGTTTCTCTTAAGTGCAAGAGCTATCATTTCGTCAAGCAGCTTTGAATACGGTGTTCCGATAGGCTCCCAAAGATAGAATGAGAGTGAACCGGGTATCGTGTTGATTTCGTTGAGCCATATCTTGCCCGATTCTGTGTCCATCATGAAGTCGATTCTTGATACACCGTTGCAGCCGAGAACTTTGAATGCCTTGACAGCAAGTGAGCGTATGGTTTCTCTTTGCTCCGATGTTATGTCGGCAGGTATCTTTCTTGAAAGACTTGCCATACCCTTGCTGCCGCCTGTTTTCTGCTTTGAACCGCCTAAGTATTTCTCGTCGAATGTAAGTATTTCGTCGGAGTTGACAGGCTGTTCACACTCCGAGGCTCTTGCCTCTGTGTAGTCACCCAGAACCGCACAGTTTATCTCTTTGAGATTCTGTACGGCAGGCTCAACAAGTATCTTGTGAGCAAATTGGAAAGCGTTTTCAAGGCTGTCGAAAAGTTCGTCCTTGTTCTTTGCCTTGGAAATTCCTATAGATGAACCGAGATCTATAGGCTTTACTATTACAGGGTACGAAAAAGTCGATTCTATACTTGAAATAACTTTCTCGCTGTCCTCGTCATATTCTTTTGAATTGAAAACTTTGCAGTCAAGGACGGGGATACCGTTGTCCTTAAGGACGGTTTTCATTACATATTTGTCCATGCCGACAGCAGATGAAAGAACATCACAGCCGACATAGGGTAAATCGAACATCTTGCAGTAACCCTGAAGAGTACCGTCCTCGGTGTTCGTTCCGTGAACTATCGGGAAGAATACGTCAACGGTGTCGATAAGACCTTTAGAGAAAGCCTTGAACGGATATTTGAGCATCTTAACTTTGCCCTCGTCCTTGACAAAGATAACACGCTGACTCTTTTTCAAAAGCTCACTTAAATTCGTGTAGCTTTCTATTTTTCCGATACCGTCCCCGACGTACATTATATTATCTTTTGTAACATAGACGGGGATAACATCGTATTTATCCTTGTTGAGATAACCGATAGCCTGAATGGCCGAAATGATTGAAATTTCATGCTCTGTGCTTTTTCCACCGAATAAAACGGCAACCTTAATTTTCATTTTGCAAATCTCCTTTACAGCTTAGTAATTATCGGGAAGATCGTTTTCTATAAGTACGACCTTGTTTTCACCGTTTGTGTTTAATGCGTAAACGTGCTTGAATGCCTCTTGAACAGTGTCTGCGACGAATATTTTCTTTTCATCGTAACCCTCGTCCTTAAGTCCGTCAAGCATCGGCGCTGCCTGTCTTTGTCCGACAAGCACAACATAATCGCATACCTTAGCCATGTGTCTGCCAAACTCACGATTGAGTTCGTTTTGCTTTTCGCCAAGCTCGACCATTCCCGGAGTAACGGCTATTTTGTATCCGTCAAATAACTCCAGTGCATCAAGTGCGGCACTTGAACCTGACGGATTTGAATTGTAAGCGTCATCTATGAGTGTAACACCGTTTCTCGAAATAAGTTCGAGTCTGTGCGGAACTCCCTCAAGCTTTCTGACTTGCCCTTTTAACGCTCTCATCGGTACACCGAACGTGTTCGCAACGGCAATCGCACCGACTATATTTAAAACGTTGTGTCTGCCGATAATTCTTGTCGAAAAGCTCTCACTTTCTCCGCTTGGAGAGGTGACTGTAAACGAAGTGCCTTTAGATGAAACGGAAATGTCCGTTGCGTTGTAATCTCCGTCACCCTCGACCGTATAGCGTATGCACGGTCTGTTTGAGCCGTGAGCCTTGATGTTTTCATCGTCACTGTTTAAGAAAAGATATCCTCCGTCGGGCAGACTGTCGGACAGTTCAAATTTTGTGTTTTTAATGTTGTCGAGTGAGCCGAACGACTCCAAGTGCTGAGGTCCGATAGATGTAATGACGCCGTGCTGTGGGTGAACTATGTCGCAAAGCTCTTTTATGTCGCCAACCCATCTTGCACCCATTTCACAGATGAATATTTCGTCCGTTGACTTAAGAGAACCTCTTATAGTCTTGACGACACCCATCGGTGTGTTATAGCTTTCGGGTGTCATAAGTACATTGTATTTTGCCTGTAAAAGAGTGTTGAGGTAATACTTGACACTCGTTTTGCCGTAACTTCCCGTGATACCTATTATTTTAAGGTCGGGGCAGGATTGAAGTATACGTTTGGCATCGTTGATATATCCGTTGTTAATGTGCTTTTCGATAGGCTTGTTTATGAAGTTTGCTATCAGTACCATAAAAGGTGACAATGCCGTATAAACAGACTGAACGGTAATGACAGCAGTCGTATTTTTCGTCAGAACGTGAACAAGCACCAACGGAAGAACCGTTATTACGGTAGCTGTCGCAAGCATACGTTTAACTCTCGGTGTGTACACAAGCGGCTTTTTCGCTTTCTTCGGGATAACAAAGAACAGTACGAGTGCGTATGCTACAGGTGAGCCTGCTTGAGATATAAGCTGACTTATAAGCAGAGTAACGACTGCGGCACACAGCGGATAGGCGATTTTGTCGGGATTTTTCTTAAACCACTTTGCCTGTGTTATCGGTTTGTATGAGTTGAGCTGGAAGAAATGCATCGTATCTACGAGTACGCAAGCGTACACGACAAAAAACAACGCATAACGAATTATCATTAATATTATATCAAGCATGGCGTTCTCCTTATAGTTTCATAAATGATGATATAACACGGTTGAACGTGTACTGCTGTTCAAGGAACGAATAATGACCGCAGTTTTCGAGTACAACAAGACCGGCATCTTTCATCTTCTTTTCCATAAGCTCTGCATCGCTTACGGGTGTTGCGGCGTCGTTTCTGCCCCAGATAAGAAGCGTCGGAACAGTGACAAGCTCAAACAGGTCGGTCAAGTCCTCATTTACAACTTTGACTAAGATTTGCCTCATCATCGGAGATGCCGCAAGGTAGTCGGCAGAGCCGTTCTTCTTTCTTAAGTTTTCCATAGCGTTCGGGAACAGCTTTGTGAAAAGCTTTGACGTGAGTATCTTCTTTGTCAGCTTGTATACAGCCTGTTTTACTTTCTGTTTAAATGTCTTTTTCGGCTTTACTCCTGCTGCATCGACAAGTATCAGTCTTTGAATTTTAAACGGAAGATTCTTTCTTGCATTGAGCTTGAAAATAACTCTGCCACCGAACGAGTGACCCAAGAAAGTCACTTTTCCGTCCTCGGTGAAGTCGCTTACAAACTTGATAACAAAGTCTGCGTATCTGTCAACGTCCCAGACTTCCTCAGGCTCATCGCTTTCACCGAACCCCGGCATATCCATCGCAAGCACCTTGTATTTAGGGCTGAGCAGGTGTATGAGGTTGTCAAACAGCTTTATGTTTGCACCCCAGCCGTGCAAAAGCACGACTAACTCGCCCTCACCTTCAATTGTATAGTTTATTTTAAGTCCGTCAACGGTTCTTTGCATATTGCTTTCCTCCTGTCGGCACTATTTATCCATTATAAATAAATTATAGTTAAGATAATTATATCACAAATGACAGAGCAATACCACATTTTTCATAAAGATTTATATTTATTTTCAGTAACTTTATTTGACGTATGGGTGAAAGGGGAGTATAATGTTGGTCAGAGAACCCGCCCGCCCGCAGGGCGGGCGGAGCGGTGGCAGCGTGTACCCGAACGGCGGTAGCCGTTCGGGTGCCGATGCCGCCGCTGAAAAGCAGAGATTTACAAAGAGGAAAGAATAGTCGCACAGACGTTGGTTTTTCAACGATGAAATCGGCCCTACCGTCGGCTGTGCCGACGGCAGGGCACGATTTCATCGTTCCGCCCGCCCTGCGGGCGGGCTTCACCCGAAAGGAGTTACAAATGACAGACATAGAAAAATTATCCGATATAATAAGAAACGCAAAAAGCATAGTCTTTTTCGGTGGAGCAGGAGTATCGACCGAAAGCGGACTTAAGGATTACAGAAGTGCGGACGGAATATATAACACAGCAAAGAATTACGGTGTGCCGCCCGAAGAAATATTGAGTCACGACTGCGTTCACGGAAATCCCGAACTGTTTTATCGCTTTTTCAGAGATTATTTTATCACCGATGCGAAACCGTCATACACTCATAAGTTTTTAGCACAGCTTGAAAAAAGCGGAAAGCGTGTAACTGTTGTCACACAGAATATCGACGGTCTGCACCAAAAAGCAGGCAGCACCCACGTCTGCGAACTTCACGGAAACGCAAGCAAATTTTACTGCGTGAACTGTTTGGAAGAGTACGGCTTGGAGTTTGTCGAGAATTACAGCGAAAATGTCCCGAGGTGTAAAAGGTGCGGAGGTTTGGTTCGTCCTCATGTCACTATGTACGGTGAAATGCTCGACAATGACGTTATAGCCGATGCATTAAACGAAATCGCAACAGCCGACGTCATGATCATAGGCGGCACATCATTGGCAGTTCAACCTGCCGCATCGTTTGTCGGATATTTTACAGGTGAACACACAGTCATAATAAATAAGGAAACAACTGCCTATGACAGAAAAGCGGAGCTTGTCTTTCACGACAGCTTGGGAAATGTTTTCAATCAAGTGAGCAAATTGCTATATAGATAAAATGAAAAATATTTTTAAAAAACTTTCAAAAAAGTGTTGACAAATCGAATCAGGTATGATAATATATCCAAGCTGAATGACACAGCCGATGCGAACAACACGGTTTAGTCGGTGTTAATGACGGTGAGGGTCCACCCGTTCCCATCCCGAACACGGTAGTT
>CAYWDD010000066.1:0-7522 GCA_964456935.1 uncultured Faecalibacterium sp.
CAGGAATACTGACGTATTTCAAGGCAAAAAATGTTCGAGGGTGCGTGAAATGTTGTGTTTTGGGCGTATTGTGTTCGAATGTTTTATGCCTAGGCGGTAAAAAAATCACTGCGGACTTGCCGCAGTGATTTCTGTTTTCAATTAAGCTTTACGCTGCCAATGCAAAGAGGTCGGGAACCTCGTTAACATTGGGGAAGAACACTGTTACGATGTATTCTATAAGGAGATTTATTCTTGCGAACAAGTCCTCGAAGAAATTCATAAGAGTGTAATAATCCTCGTACTGATCGTCATTCTCTGTGTTGCCGTGGTTCGGTGTGAGAATGCCGCCGTTGTCGTCTGTTGCGTCCTCTGCAAAAGCAAAAACGGTTGCCATTGAGAATACCATTGCTATAGCAAGGATTACAGCTATGATCTTTTTCATGTCGTATGCCTCCTTCAAAATTTTTAGTTCTTTTAACAGAACTATATCTTTGCAACTTTAATTATAGATGAAATGGAATCATTTGTCAACAAAAACATTTAAAACGCTCTTTTTTAATTTGTACGACAAACGGATTTCACATTTTTCCCTCAAGCCTGCGTCTTTTGTCCTCTTTGTCCTTGGCTCTTTCTTTAAGGTATGCCTCTCGCTTTTCTTCTTTGTTAAATCCTATAAGTCCGACTCGTCTGAATGCCTCGACAAACATTGCCGCAAGCGAACCGCCTGCTCCGAGGATAAGGTCAACCATTGTGTCAACAAGTCCGTCCTGTGCGTAAGGCAAGCCGTGTTGCATATCGAAACCGTAGAGTCTGTCCATGGTGAACTCGTAGAACTCCCAGCCGACCATCATCGCAACACCGAAAGCGAAACCGAAAAGCGCCTGTACGGCAGGCTTTATCTTTTTGCGTTCGCCCTGCATTATATCGGAAAGTATGAATCCGAAACTGCAAGATAAGAATCCCGCAAAGATATGTTCAGGAATGTCGATTCCGGTAAAATCGGTGTGTTCGTTTATAGTAGAGCCGACCACACAGCCGAAACAGATAAATATATTAAGTTCCGTTTGCAGGTATGCCGGAACTTGCGTTATAAACGACTTTCCTCCGAAAAGCTGAAACATATCCCAAAGGTGAGTGAAGATTATAGCGAATACCGCCTGAACAAACTGCGAGGTGTACCCATAGAAGAGGTTGACTATACCCCATATTAAAAGCAGTCCACGGCACGTCCACCAGATTATCATTGCCGTTTTTGACAGCGGTGTGATACGGTTAAGTTTTTTCATTGTTCGTTCCTTTCGTCCGACTATAAATACTAACCTGTATATCATGGAGCAAAAAAGGCAAAAAGTCAAGTCAGTTTTATATAAATTTTAACTTGAAATAAAAAATTTATAAATTTCTACTTGCCATTAGACGAATTATGTATTATAATACACACGGTATCATGTCGCTTTGTGTTCGGCGGCATCAAACGAAAATTATCATTGGAGGACTTAATGATGAACTTTTTTAAATCTATGAATCCCGTGACACAGAAAGCTATCGCAGCGGTTCTTGTCGGTGTGTTTATCTTCACACTCGGTTTTGCTTGCGGTTCTTATTCAAACATAATCACTCTTATGACCACGGGTGCGGCACAGTTATTAAACGGCGGAAATGCTCAAACTGTCCAGACAGTACCCGAACAGACACAGGCAACACAGCCTCAGACAACACAGCAGTCCACAGCTCAACAGCCTGCCGATACACCGTCCGACACTCCGGCGGCAGATGACACCAAGACAGACGCTCCCAAGGCTGACGATACTAAGACAGATGCACCCGCAACATCAGGTATGCCCGAAGGTGTAGATGCAATCGTCGAGTACTATAACACAGCGGCTAACAAGGTTAAGTCAAATGCATCTTCCGTCACTCTCAACTATGTTGACAGAATGGCAAACGATGAGTACCTTGAAGTTTCAGGCTCACTTAAGTCAGTCGCATCTTTCGCAATGAACAAGTTCCTTACAAAAGATGAAACAGCCGTTACATACACAGACGGTGACATCAAAGAGAAGTTCCCCGTAAGAGAGCAGGACTATGCAAGTAAGCTCACAGCTGCACAGGTCAAGAACGCAACCTGCACAGACAACGGCACAGAGTACGAAATCAAGATCGAGCTTAACAATGACGATACACCCAACTGCACAGCAGGTAACGGTTACGGTTCATGCATGAACTATCTTAAGGAAGAAGAGATAGCACTTGATTATCCCGGTCTTTCAATTTCAGACGTTAAGTTGACATACCATGACGGTGTTATCATCGCTAAGGTTGACAAGGCATCAGGAAACCTCGTTTACGCTAACTACACACTTCCGGTTGTTCTTGCACTCAACGCTAAACTCCTCGGTTCATCTATCCCGGCACAGATCGGTATGACATTCGTAGAGGACTACACAATAGCTTATTGATAATCATTACAACATATACAGGCTGTCCGAATCGGGCAGTCTGTTTTTTTACAGCCGTAGGTTACTGCGTAGACGGCTGCTCCCCTCTTGCACAAACTTCCCTCATAGAGCAACATAAAAGCGACCGCTGTATGCGGCCGCTTTTAGTTTATCTGCTGATATTAAATTATAGTCTTATCCGACATTCATGCTGCTAAACCAATTCTTAATTGCCTGTAAAAGCAGCGATATAAACTTGAACAGCTTTGCGTACAAGCTTTGCTTTGAATCGTTGTCGCTTTCTATCGGCTTGTCCGTGAGAGGTGATATCGTCTTTGTCTGAGAATCATATTTTAAAAATCTCGGATATCTCGGGTCGCTGTCAACTGTCATCTGCTCATCGCTTTTGGCAATCGCAAGATTAAGCTCATCAATACATCTTGTGAAATCCGCATGAGCCGAATCTTTTATAAACCAAGTGCATTCGGGGAAAGCACAGGTTGCGGCATTGATTATATGATCCGATGAAATATACTGCGGATCTGTGTCTGCCATTTGCTCTGCTGTCAAAGTCTTTCCGTAATCTGCGGCAGTTGCTCCGAATGATGCCTTGCACACTTCAACGGTATCATCACCGTTTACTCCCGAACTTTCGGTGAAAGGAAGATAACTCGGTGTGTTGTACTTTACGACAACTCCCAACTTCATTCCCTGACTGCGGAGGTTTTCAAGTGTTTCAACCGCATTGGCTTGAATGTCATAATGGTAATGGTCTATCTTTTCTATAAGTCCCGCATACTTTTCTTCCTGACCTGCGAATATAAGCTCCTTTGCTTGTTCGTAGTCCTCGGCTGTTACCGTTGCCCAAATCGAGGCAAAAGTACCGTAGGTTGCCGGGACAACTTTGGGCGCAAGTTCGGGATAAACGGTTCTGACAAATTCCGCAACCTTTTCAAGGGGAATATCAAGAGCATCTGCGGCATTAAGCAAGCTGAGTGTCGCAACGACGAGTTCCCTTAAAACGGGATCTTCGATAAGGTCGGCATAAACGCTTTCAAATTCATCGCTTTGGAATATGTTTTCTATTACTGTCGGGTCAAACTTAAACTTGCCTGCGAAAATTTCGCTTGAATGTATGGCTGTTCCTTGCGATGTCGAAACATAGAACACAGCCGAGTGTACCTTTTCGCAACCGTATTCATAAAGATATGCGGAAAGTATAGTTCCACCGTAGCATCTTCCGACCAAGCCGACCTTTTCACAGCCTGTAGCGGCCAGTATGTTGTCAATATAAGTGTCAAGATAATCGGCAACATCACAGGGGTCTATTCTCCAGTCATACTGAAAAACATAGTCGCAGCCGTTGTGATAACCCTTCTGCGGATTCGAATAGTCGTATTTCGTTTCGACGCTTTTATCGGTGAGATTTCCGTTTTCGTCACAGATAATGTTTTCATAATACGGTGCCATGACTTCGTAAAACTCGTTTACCCATGCATCGTAGTTTCCGCTGAGCATACCTACACCGAGATAAGGTAAGCAATGCATGACGGCTTTGACTATATCGTCCGAATTAAGCTTATCACCGATCGGGAAAAGAAGTTCTCCGTCAGGTGAATAGATGTCCATGTCCTTGGTTCTGCCGACTATCATAACTGTCGGAACATAGTTCACGTTTTGTGCAAATACCGTAACGGCAGGGGCGGACAAAGCGAAAACCAAAGTCAACGCAAGCAATAGTGACAGGATTTTTGTTAGTTTCTTCATGTGATAACCTCCGATTTGTTTTATGTTTCGATTATAGCATACAGTTAATAAATTATCAACATATTTCTCCGAAATTTAACAAATCGACCGATGTTGAACAACATAAACAAAAAGCTGTCCGTCTATGCGAACAGCTTTGATTTTATATAAGTGCCAACAATTCCTGCGGCTTGTCTATTATCACCTTTGCACCGTTTTCTGTGAGTTCTTCCCTTGTTCTGAATCCCCACGAAACGCTTATACACGGTAAACCTGCGTTTTCAGCTGTCTTGATATCGACTTCGCTGTCACCGATATATACGCAGTTTTCTTTCTTTGCTCCGACCGCCTCGATGCATTTCCATGTGTTTTGCGGATTCGGTTTTCTGTCGTCCTCACCGTCTGCACCTTTTGCGAAATCGACAAGCTCACCGAAATAGTCACGGCAAAGCTCCTTTACAGCCGAATCAAGCTTGTTTGAAACAACACCTATCTTGTATTTCTTACTCTTAAGCTCCCTGAGAACCTCTCTTACACCGTCGTATGCATCGGTCTTGTTTCTCATGTTGCCGAGGTAATGCTCTCTGAAAACACCGAAAGCTTTCTCGAAATCCTCACCGTCAACACCGTCCGGAACGCTCTTTTTCATCAGTACACGAACACCGTTTCCTACAAAACGTCTTATCTCGTCATATGACCTTTCGGGATAACCGAACTTTTTAAGAGCGAAGTTTACGCTGTCCATAAGGTCTGTAAGTGTGTCAAGTAAAGTGCCGTCAAGGTCAAAAATTATTGTATCTGTCATTCAAAAAACACTCCTGTTATTATATAAGTTATAAAATATTGTGCCGTATAGCCTATTAAAGCCGTGAAGAACGAACTGCCGCCCTTTCTCATAAACTCGGCTATTTTAAGCTTGTCGTTACCCATTGCTTTTTCGTTTGTCGCATTGATGTCTTTGACAGCTTTTCTCTTGTATAATCTGTCTGCCGTAAATGCCATGATCAAGTGCAAAACAAGGTTCAGCACCAAAAACAGCGACAACATCGGCATATTCTCCTTGCTTACGTTTGCCATTTGCTCGGAGAATGCCGCCATGTCCGCATTTTCGCCTTCCTGTTGAGCCTGCTCTATTATGCTTGACATTTCATCATAGGTCGATATCACGGGATTATAGAAAGCTATCGACAGACACATTGAAAGCGTTAAAAAGATAACTCCGGGCTTGAATACTTTTCTGTAGAAGAACCATAGATATCCGAAAATGAACGCACCGATATTAAAAGTCGGCTTTTTGCCCTCTATGGACTTGAATTTTTTATAGTACGCTGTCGGACTTGTTCTGACGTAAAGCTTTATATCTCTGTTTGAAACACCGCAGGTTTCACCCTCGGGTATGTCGCTGCCGAAAACTGTCGGGTCTATTCTGAAGTCCGTATTCTGCTGTGGATTTTCGTTAAACTCGGAGTTTCCTGCCTTGTAACCGTTTTCGCTCGGCTTGAAGTCCTCTATTTCAAACGGTGGCTTGTACTCGTAGTTTTCGGTTTCGTTCTTTTGCTCACGCTCGCTGTCGTTTGGAAGAATGCTCTTTCCGAAAAGCTCAAACGGTTGACCGCAGTTTTCACACATCTTTGCATCAAGCTCGTTTTCATGACCGCAAAACGGACATCTTATCTTGATTTCGAGTTCCTTTTGGTCAACATTTTCCTCTGTCTGTGCGTGTTTCGGTTTCCATTCAAAACCGTCCTCATGAAGATGTTCGTTTACGCACTTTTGCTCTTTCTTGTAACATTCTCTGTGCTGTGGAGTTCCGCATTCCGGACAGACGACTATATCGTCACCGTCGGAAAATATCTTTCCGCAGCCTTGACATATTTCATTATTATATTCCACGAAGTTTACCCTCCTTTATGTCAGCTTAAATTACGCATTCACTTTATTGTACCTAAAACAAAAGGAAATTTCAACGCTTTTCAAAATATTTTAAGCATTTTTGATAATAAAGTAATAAAGTTGCAGCCTTTCAGCTTGAAATGTTACCGATAACAGTGTATAATCTCATCTCGGAGGTAGGTCTATGAGCAATTTAACTGTTATAATAGGAAACATCATCGCTGCGGCAGGTTCACTGTCGCTTTTTATAAGCACGACTTCAAAGGATAAAAAAGGCATACTCAAAGCACAGGCGGCAGGAAGTTTCTTCCTCTTGCTGTCGGACTTTGTACTCAAAGGCTACAGCGGAGCGATTCAGGATTCGGTGGGTCTTATCAGAAACATCATAATTTTAGCAGGAAAAAACAGCAAAGTGATAAGCGTACTGTTAGTAATAGCCGGTGTTGTACCGGGAATAATCTTCAACAATCACGGTGTTCTCGGAATTTTACCCGTGTTTGCAAACTTTGAGTTCGCCTGTGTTACGCTTTACCCGAAATCAAACGAAACGATGATGAAAGGTGCTATTTGCGTCAGCACTCTTTGTTGGGCGGTTTACTGCTTTGTCATAAAAAACTATGTCAGCACTTGCGTAAACATTGTCACCGCAACGTCGGCACTCATATTTGTGGTAAAGTCGCTTTTAAAAAAGAAAGGCGGTAAGGAAAATGGCGAAGTCGAAGGATAAAGAAAAGACAAACGTCATGCGTTTGCTTGACTCTAAGAAAATTGAATACGACACGTTTTGCTATATCGACACTCCCACGACCGTCGGCACGGAGGTTGCGGCACTTCTGGGACAAAACCCCGACAGCGGGTTCAAGACGCTGGTCACTGTCGGCACAAGCAAAGAACACTACGTTTTTGTCGTTCCGGTAAACAGGGAGCTTGATTTAAAGAAAGCCGCAAAGTGTGTTGGCGAGAAAAAGATAGAAATGATAAAGTCAAAGGAGCTGTTACCTTTGACGGGATATATTCACGGCGGCTGTTCACCTATCGGAATGAAGAAGTTTTTCAAGACGGTGATAAACTCTTCGGCACAGAATTTCGACAAGATATACTTCAGCGGCGGAAAGATAGGCTATCAAGTCGGTGTCCGTGTTGAGGATATCGGCAAGATCATACGGGTGGAGTATGGGGAAGTTGTTTAAATGCAAAATGCAAAATTGTGGTGTCGCTCCGCTCCCAATTGTATCCGCTTTAAGATTGTGATAACTTTTAGGCTGTTGCCCGCCGTTTGGGTGTGCAGGATTAACCCCTCTGTCAATTATCCGTGAAACGGATAATTGACATCTCCCCTAAAGGGGCGACGAGATGTACTGAATTTTAGTTTGTGCAACCTCTAAGTTCTCATCTTAACCGACTCTCTGCACACGGGCGGTATGCAGTGCTTTCTCGCTCCGCTCGAACGCACTTATCCCGCC
>CAYWDD010000067.1:0-7512 GCA_964456935.1 uncultured Faecalibacterium sp.
CTCGCCTTGCGGCTCGGGGAGTACGCAATCTGCCGCCGTTACGCTCCGCAACCGCTTTGCGGTCGCTCCGCTTCACTACTTCCTCCTACCTACAACCTACAACCTAAATCCTACACTCGATTGGAATTAAGAAAAATGAAAAAGTTCTCTAAAACCGAAAATATTATTATTGCCGTAACCGCAGTGATCGTTCTCGCTGCGGTCATCGTTCTTTTCGTGTTTTCCGACTTGCGAAGAAATCCTACGGCAAATGTCAACTTAAATCTCACAAAAGCCAAAGCTTTGTCAAATGCCGTTTGGGTAGGCGAAAATGACGACTTTACTTCCCTGACTTCACTTACCGATGCACAGGGATTGTCGAGCGTTAATCAATCAGCTCAAGCCGTGTCCGACCTCGGCTTTGACACAGTTTTCCTCAAAACCGAATATTTGAAAAACAAAAAGTTGCTTGTTAAGTACACGGACAAAACTACGCTTGACAAATTTAAAAAACAGGTCGTACCCGACAGTGAAAAACTCCAGCTTATCAAAACCGAAAGCGTTACATTTTCTTCACGCTCCCTGAACGTCTTAGTCGAAACGGATATCATGTCTTACGACAGCGTTATATCTTCTTTGATGAGCCAAAGTGTAGCATCGGGAATCGTGGTGACGGGCTGTTCGTCCTATCCTGCCGAAATCGTCAATGAGCGACTCAAATCAATAACAGCTACAGCTAAAAGCGTAAATGCGGCAGCTATTGTATATGCCTGCTTTGAATCGGAAAATATCCCCAACGGCATCGCCTTTGACTCAGAGCATATGACTTGTCTTGTAACGGACATTCCTCTTAATGAAAACCACACTGCGTACTTAGAAAAAATAAACTCGCTTTTATCGCAGACGGACATCAGCCTTATCGCATCTTTCGACTGCGGTAAAGTCTGCGACAGCGAATACACCGTATCGGCAGATACTTTGCTTGGTTGTGTCGTTGACTGCGACAGCTGTTCAAAGCTTATAGCAAGAGCGTTTTCTTCGCTGTCCGACTTCAGTGAAAACCGTGACAACAGCACATCTGCGGTAACAGAATATCTGAAAAACGGAATCGACATAGAAAAAGTCTTAACAAAACTTGAAATAGACGGTCAGACAGAACAAAGCATAAACACGCAGGAAACGACTTACTCGTTTAAAGTCAACTGTTCCTCTGCATTTCCGCTTTACATAAACGGCTACTGCTACGGAACGGTAGGCGAAAATTTCTGTAATATCACGGTAGACCTTCGCCACGGTGAGAACGAAATAACCGTCACACAGGGCGGAAACAAGCTTGCTTTCAAGGTCAACTGTACAAAGGAATTTGACGGTGAACTTATATCGTTCATCACACCGTCCGAACCTACATATTACAGCGGAAAACAAACTATACAGATAACGGTTGGTGCTTTTTATCAAGCCACCGTAAAGCTGAAACTCGGCAAAAATGAGCTTGAGCTTAAACCGTTGGGCGAAAGCAGCGGTGACTACACTGTTTTCAGTGCAAGCGTTAAACTTCCGAAAAGCGGAAAAAAGATAAAAGAAATGGGCAAGATAACAGCCGAGGCAACATACGAGGGTCAGACTAAGACCTATGACGGCGGCAGTATCTTCGTCAATGCGAAATCATCTGTCAATATTTCGCAGTCGTCCGACAATCAACTTGCGGAACAGCACCAATCATACCAAAATCAGGTCGTATTCAGCGGCAAAAACCTCACACCGTATACGGACAACGGCATTTCAGGAACGAATAACTTTATCATGGTTGCCGCCCCGACAGCCGAAACTTTCCAAATAGGCTCGGGGGATTCCTACTACAATCCCGAATATTGCCTTTGGACTCAGGGTACTATAGACCGAGTTGTGGGCGAATCGTCCTACACTAACGGTGACGGTGATACCTTTGATATGTACGACTTGGCAAGCGGAAGAAGGATAGTTAAAGATGACGTGACATATATTCCGTCGGGACACGAACTTCCCGATAACAGTGTGAATGTGTTGTCATCAAACGTAAACAGCGGACTTGAAGTTACCCTATCGACAAGCTGGAGAGTTCCGTATTCCGTAAACAGATATAATCAGAATTACTTCTCGGGGTACGAAAACAAAAAGTACAACGTCGCAAGTCACACGGTCAGCGTTATAGATTTCGTGTTTTATAACACACCCTCTCATTCGGGTACTGTAGACACTTCGGGCAGTACACTTGTTGAAAGAGCCGAATGGGTAAGTGATGCGGCAAGCGGAACGTCGATACTCAGATTCTATCTTAAAAAGCAAGGCGGATTCTACGGCTTAAGCGTAAGCTATGACGACAGCGGAAACATACACATAAAATTGAAACAGCCTAAGTCCTCTCTTTCGGGTAAAGTCATAATCATCGATCCCGGTCACGGCGGTGTGCAGTCGGGTGCAACAGGAAGAAACGGCAGTGTGTACGAGTCACATCAAACGCTCAAAATAAGCAAGCACCTTGCAGGATATCTAAGCCAAGCAGGAGCGTCGGTGTACATGACAAGAACAGAGGACGTTGACGTTTCACTTGAGGCAAGAAGAAGAATGACCGAACAGCTCGACCCCGACCTTTTCGTAAGTATTCATCTTAATGCCTCGGAAAACAAGGATAAGAGCGGAACTTGTACTTTCTATTATAAAGCGTTTTCACAGCCGCTTGCTCTTTGCATACATCAAAGACTTGTGCAGGTATATCAGTCCTACTGCTACAACGATGATGCGAAAATGTATTCGGCGATAGATAACGGAGCGAACTATTATCCTTTCTATGTCACCAGAACCGATGTATGCCCGTCTGTTTTGGTCGAGGTCGGATTTATCACAAACGACCTTGAATGTGCCTACCTATCGGACGATGCATATCAGCAGGTTTTCGCCCAAGCGATATACAACGGAATAATTGACTACGTTTCCGTAAATTACTGATATTAAAGCACTTTAAATGCCGAAAAAATATTAAAGTTTTATATATTTTCGATTTTTAGCGGAATTGTTCTTGACTTTATTCAAAGTTGGTTGTATTATATATCTGTAAAATTATCTTATTATGCTTAATTCCAAAATTATATAATCTTAAATTTAGGGGGTGCTGCCGTGAAAAACAAAAAGATATTCAGTTTTATACTGTTAGTTGCAACGATCATGACTATATGTTGCAGTCCTTTCATTTCATCGGCTTCCGTATTTTATATAGACGGTGACGCAGAAGTTTGTCCCGGTTCAACCAGAGTTTACGTTGACCAAAGTGATTATAACTACGCTTGGATAAACGATGTAGTTATGAGGGACAGTTCTTCCTCGGTCGTTCCTCTTGTTTTGCATCCGCTGACCGCATACCCCTACAGCCATACGTCAGAAGAATTTGTCAGTGAGTGCAATAACTATGCTGCTTTGTTCAACACAAGCGAAAGCATACTTGAAAGCAGCTTTTACAAAACATTGAGTACGGCTTACTACTCACTTCTCGCATCGGGAAAGATAAAGTCCGATGAACAGACAATGAGAGCTTACAATGAAAGCCGTGGTATAACCTATCCTTACTCACAAGGCTCAATGACTCATATGTATACCACGCTCGTGTATGCACTGTTAAAGACAGACATTGCCTCGGCAGTGCTTAATCAGGAAATAGAGATACCCAGAGGCACAAGTGTTGAGGGTGCTGTAGTTCTCTATCTTGCCAAGGTTTGCGGAATGAACGTTCCCGCAACGACCGACAGCATCGAAAGTTTCGCTTATCAGTTTGCAAATGAATATGTTTTGGAAGAATCCAGTCTTCCTGTCAGCAAAGATCCTTCAAAAGAAGAAGTTTACTACTGGGTCAAGGTTTTAGCTGCCGATAAGCAGGGATATTCCGTACCCAAGACAACACCGTATGCAAAGGTTTCTCAAAAGCAGGAAACAGACGTTACAAACGCATATTATGCCTCGATACTCACAACGAAGTACGGCATTTATATTTCACCCGAACTTTTAGGTCAGGCACTCGTAGGTGATAAGTCAACAAACGTTCCCAAGCTTGTTCTTAAGTCAATGCTTGACAGTGTGAACATAACCTATTCGGACAACGAGAGCATCGAATCTCTTTTCGATAAAGCCAAGGTTGAAGGTTTCTTTGAACTTGAGGACGACTTCTATTCGGATATATATGATTATGAAGTAACGGTTTCAAGCGATTCAACGGAAGTTTGGTTCACGGCATTCCTTGTTGCGGATCAGCTTGTTGACGGAAACGTAAATTACGCAAAGACATATATTGACGGAAAGCTTGTTGAAAACTCTTCAACTAACTCCGTTAAGCTGACAGGTGATACAACCAAGTTCACCGTCAGAATCGAATACAGCGATTCAAAGAGATACAACAAGGCAGAATACACATTCACTGTTAAAAAGAGTTTATCGGGTTCAAACGTAGTCGGTGGTATAAACGTAGATCTCAATGAGCCTGTAGAGAATATCCTCGGTTCGGTTGACAGTGCAGTTAACAATTACGTTCAAAACAGTAACAGCTCGGGTTATGCGGGAAGTGTAAGCGATTATTCTTCAACTAACAGCACGACCTATGCATTGGGTGAAAGCTCATCTACAAGCAACACATCAAGCTTACTTGAAACATATCCGACAGATGAAAACGGAAACGTTCTCGTAACGTCAGATCCCCTTGCAACGACTGAAAAGGCACAGGAAAATGCGACAAGCGTTCTTTCGGGTGTAACACAGACGATCAAGGACAAGCCGGAATATGTAGCAACTCCGATAAGCTTATTGGCTGTAGGTGCATCGGCAGGTTACATCTTCATTAAAAGACGTAAGAATGCGGAAGTTATCGTAGAGAACGAAAGCATAGACGATCCGGACGATATAGAAATTGAATAATTCAAAGCTGTTGCAAGTGATTGCAACAGCTTTTTTGTGTGAAGCTTTCTCTTCACCCAACCATCTTCCCTACAAACTTGCCTTTCATATTCGCAAGTTTATCAAAATCCATAGCCGAAATGTAGATGCGTTCAAGCTCATCGTGGATAGCTTTTGCCTGCCTAAGCGAAGTCACTGCCTCACTTATCATCTCGTCGGCAACCTTTTTGTTGAACGCTATCCTCTGCTTTTGAAGTGAGATAAGCTCACTGTTTACAAATCTTCTTGCATGAATCGTTCGTGTTGCGGATATGTCACCGTATTCCTTGTGCCGTCTTATGAATGCAACGGATATTTTCGGGATTATTATATGCTCCGGCTCGCCTGTGGGATCAAGAGGACAATAGCCACAAATTACGTCTGCACCGCTTTTGAGTGCGGCTTTTTTCATGTTCCCTGTGACATACGATGCTGCAAGCCCTACGCTGTCGTCTATCTCGATCACAGTGTCCGCAAAGTGCTTGACCGTATCATTGTAAAAGACTACACCGTCGGGTGTGACTGCACTTAGAAAGACTTTCTTTTCGTGTCCGTACTCCCCTGTCGGTTTGAGATTCCTCTTGATGAATCTGTCAACGTACAATGCCGCCTTTTTCTCGTAAACTGCGTTCTCACAGATTCTTCGGTTGTCTGAGAGTAATATTGAGGCTATCCTTAAAAACCGCACACTGCGAGCGTGAAAGGCAGAATTTGCTTTGGCGGTTGAGATTATCTTATCTCTGTTTGCACTAAGTATGCTTTCGTCCCACGCATCACCGAGATTGATGATATTTTCGACTGCTCCGGGATAAAGCGGTTCTATGACGTGCGGTGATGTTCCGTCCGCAACGCTGACTTTAAGTTCCTCGCATTTTATACCGTCAAGACTGTTCGGGTCACTTGAGCAGTGTATTCTGTGTACTTCAAAGCCGTGTCTTTCGATTTCGTCGGCTATCTCTTTCATAAATGTGCTTTTGCCTGTACCCGGACCGCCTTTGATTATGAAACACCTCTCCCCTTTTTCGGGTGAGTACAGTTCATCAAAAAGCGAAACAAAGCCAACGGGCGAATTTGCACCCAAAAAATAGTTTACACCGTAATTCTTCATTTTCAAGCCCACCTTTTCCTGTTTTCAATCCATGATATGTGATCTGTGTGAAAAAGGTGATAATAAAGAGGCTGTCGTGTCTGACAGCCTCTTTGGGTTATATTTCGTTTTCGTCTGTGTGATGTTCCGCTGTAGTTTGATCGGCAGCTACACCCTCTGTGCTTTCTTTCATGAACAGTATTTTCACCGTCATGAGTATAAGCTTAAGATCGACAAGGAATGACTGTGTTGCAACGTATGTCAAATCCATCTGTACCTTATCATAAGGCGGTGTGTTGTATTTTCCGTAAACTTGAGCGTATCCCGTAAGACCTGCCTTTACCTGCAAACGCAGTGCAAATTCGGGCATATGTTCCTCATACTGTGCGGCAATTTCGGGTCTTTCGGGTCTTGGACCTACTATCGACATTGAGCCGCCTAAGATGTTGAATATCTGCGGTATCTCGTCGATTCTGAGCTTTCTTATAACGTGTCCGACAGGGGTTATTCTGTCATCGTCCTCTGTTGCAAGTCTTGCAACACCGTCTTTCTCGGCATCGACTCTCATTGATCTGAACTTCCAAATCTTGAACTTTTCACCGTTGAGAGTAAGTCTTTCCTGCTTATACAGTACAGGGCCGTGGTCGGTGACTTTGATAGCTATTGCCGTAACAGCCATTATCGGACTTAAGATGACTATCGCAACAGCCGAAACTACGATATCGAAAACTCTCTTTCCGAATGTGTAGAAAAGTTTCGGGTTGCTTCTTGTGCATCTGTACACCGGAACATTCAACAGCTGAATGGTCTTTCCGCCTCTTATGATAGTATCGGAAATTTTCGGCTTTATATATGCGACCTTGTTGTTTCTGACGCAGAACTTGACTATCTCGTTTCGATAATCTGCCGGTACACCGCAAAGGAAAACCGCATCAACGTCCATCAGCTTTTTATATATCGTGTCGAGGTCTGTTTCTCTTGATCTGAGCGTTTCGACGACATTGAAACGACGTTCCATACTCTTGATGCCTTTTAATGAAAGGTACGAGTCAACGTTATCGAAAACAACGATCGTTCTTTTCGGTGGGTGAATTTTGAAGTATGCCCAGTCTGTCACTATAGTCCAAATGACGGCAAACGAAAAGAACACCGCAAACATCATAAAAAACGGTACAACGTTGACCAGCTTATAGCTCATAAGCGAGAATATGACGTAAGTCAAGGCAAGCGACAAAAAGACGCATATTCCGTGGGAGTATATAATATCCGACACGGTTGACGTTCCTATCATGAAACCACCGTAGGTTTGCGCCAGGAATATATACACCGCACCGAAAATCACGGCAATAAAATAGTTGCCCAAGCGGTAAAACGATCTCGGTATCTGCGGATTATAATATCTTGTCCAGACGTAGTACATACCGAAAGAAATGAGTAATACAAGCAAACCTTTTAATATATCTATCAAAAGGCGCTCTTTGACATATATTTTT
>CAYWDD010000068.1:0-1525 GCA_964456935.1 uncultured Faecalibacterium sp.
CTCTTTTCGCAGCCCAGCGAAAGGAAAATATCCTTTTGCACCGAAAGCGGAAGATCACCGTATCCGGGGCTGAAACGAGGCGTCATTCTTATGCCGAGTTCGTTTTCGATGTCAGTGCAAAACAAATCGCAAAGAGCCTCTATTCTCTCAGCACCTATTGCCTGAAAGATAAGTGCTTTAGACGGGGATATCCTGCTGTATTTCGATATAAGCCGATCTATCCCCACACCCACCGTTGCGGCAAAAACTATTGCCTCTCGGCAATTTCGCAAGTTCTTCGCAAGGTCTTTCGATTCAAACGAAAAAACTTTAAAATCGCAGACGTTTTCGTGTACACAAACAGGAAAGTATTCATAACAGACCTTGTAGCAAAGCTTATCTTTCACTTCGTCTAAGCAATCTTCAATCAGCTTTTTTATCTCGCTGTCCGCTGTTTTACAGCCTGCATATCTCAAAATCTCCCTTTGACAAAAGGGAGGTTCGTTGTAGGTTTTACTTAAAACTTGAGTGTTCATTTTCCTAATATATCCGACAGATTTGATTGTATCTTTGCGGCTACGTCGGGTTTATTCATTGAATAGACGTGGACGTTTCGTATTCCGTTTGCGTAAAGGTCGATTATCTGATCTGTAGCATAGGCTATTCCCGCCTGTTTCATTGCCGCCGGATCGGAGCCGAATTTATCGACAAGGCTTTTAAATCTCTGCGGCATGAACGAACCCGAAAGCTTTATCGCTCTTGCGACCTGATTTGCGTTTGTTATAGGCATTATTCCCGGGATCACGGGAACGGTTATCCCCTTTTCTCTGATTTTATAGAGGAAATTGTAAAGCAGATTATTGTCAAAGAACATCTGTGTTGTCAAGAAGTCGCAGCCTGCATCGACTTTCATTTTAAGGTACTCGATGTCTTTTGCTTGATTTTCGCTTTCCGGGTGTATTTCGGGATAACACGCACCGCCGATACAAAAGTCGGTATCAGCCGATTTAAGCTCACGAATAAGATCGACTGCGTATTTGTAATCCCAGTTCGTTCTGTCGGAATTTTTAAGTTCTTCCGGGATATCCCCTCTTAAAGCCATGACATTTTTTATGCCTGCCGACTTTATTTCTTCTATCTTCTGTTCTACGGTTTCCTTCGTTGAAGAAACGCACGTCAAGTGTGCCAAAGTCGGAACACCGTAAAGTTCTTTTATATTTTTTGCTATTTCTATTGTGTATTTACTTGTTCCTCCGCCTGCACCGTATGTAACGCTCATAAATGACGGTTTAAGTTTAGCTATATCCTCGGTTGCAAGCTTTACGCTGTCAAAAGCCGTTTCCGTTTTGGGCGGAAAGACCTCAAATGAAAGTGAAAGCGTATCTCTTCTAAGTAAATCAATGATTCTCATGTTTCATTTCCTCTCGGTAAAGTTTTAAACTGACAAAGCTATTATACACCCTATCCTTTGTCAAATCAATATTCAGATTAAGTTGTGACTTAAAATATCGACACAAAATTTATATGGGTTTCTGTAGAAAATGCG
>CAYWDD010000068.1:1535-7473 GCA_964456935.1 uncultured Faecalibacterium sp.
AAAAAGTTGAAAAAAAAAATAACAAAAAAAAATTTAAATTTTTTTTTAAAAAAAAAGAAAAAAATATACAAAAAAAAAAAAAAAAAAAAAAAAAAAAAAAAAAAAAAAAAATAGAAACCGTGCAAAAAAATGACGATTTTTTTAAAAAACGGTTGACAAAACAGTAAATATTTGCGAAAATTATATGTAATAAAATTCAGCTATATTAAATTTAGGGAGAAGAAAATGTACGAATTTCAAAATTTGTTGAAAGATACGATAAAAGAAAGCGAAGACAGTATATACTCACTTTCGACCAAAGCCGGTATCGAAAGAAGTTATCTGTCGAAAATTCTTTCCGGAAAGCGGAAGATGTCGTTTGAAAATTTCATATCTATCGTTGAATCGATAAACGAAAACGATTCTAAACGTCAAGAAATAGTCAATGCGTACATCAAAGAGGTTTTCGGAAGAGATAAGTTTGAATCTTACTTTGCAAATCTTACCGCTGATGTGCCTGAAAGCGAACAAGGAGAAAAGGTTGCCGTCAGTATAGATATCAAAGACGGACTTACTATCCTCAACTCAAAGCTCAATATTTTTAACTTTGCAGAGTTTCTTATTTCTAATGAAAACGATTCTACTCACCTGTACACGAACTTTCCCGTTGATTATCTTCTGACTATCTCAAAGCCCAAAGAGGGCTGCGACTTCAGATGTATCGTCAGCACGGGTTCTAAAGACAAGACCGTTTCCATCTTTGAATTTATGCAGCTTAACTACCTTTGCTGTACAAGTTACATAGACGAATCGGGCAGCATGAGTAAAAATAAGCAAAGTTTTTACCCGTATCAGATAATCACCGACAGCGGTGTTATGTTTGTCAACAAGAACTTTGAAAAGGGATATTACATTAAAAATCCCGAGCTTGCCGAGTTGTACATGAACGATTTTCGTCAGATATGCAAGTATATGAAGGTTAGCTCTCAGATACATGACGACGTTTTAAACGTCAAAGAGCCTATTGCGAAATATCTTTTCGGCAGGCAGGTGCATAGGGTACTTACAAATAATCTTTGTGTTGTGGCTTTCATGACTCGCAACGACTGGGACGAGCTTGCAAGGGAAGATCTTCCCGACAGAGGCTATCTCATCAACACGACTTACGAATACTATCAGGAGTTTTTCGGTAGCATAGGCTGTCACTACTTCCTTGCACCGTTGGACGGTCTTGCACAATTTGGCGAAAGCGGAATTGTTGCGGAAATGCCTGTAGAGTACAGCAGACCTTTGAGCGTTGAAACGAGAATAGCTATCCTCGAAAGAATGGTTGCGTTCATAAGAGAAAATCCCGAAAAGTGCAGATTGAACTTCTTGAGAAGTAAAAACTTAGATTACTCCGACATAGCGATGTCGATAGAGTCGTCTTTCGATGAAAATGCGGACTACAAGACAACACTCATCACGTTATCGGACGATAAGACACAGAAAACGCATTTCCCCGGAAATTATTTGTTCTTATCGACAGACAAAGATGCTATAACGGAGTATAACAATTTCTTTGACCTTTTGAGAATTTCCGACAAGGTCATGACAGAGGAAGAAACCATTGCCGCTATGGAGGACAGAATTTTAAGACTTAAGTACAATGCGGAAAATATAAATAATGCTATTGAAGTATAATATCAGAACAATTGACTGTGTGCCGATCGGTATGCAGTCAATTTTATTATGATTTGGAATTAAAATTTCTATTTTAGGGGGTGTGACAAAGGGAAAATTTTTTTAAGTGGCTTGTCACATATTGCAAGAACTCGGAAAAGACTATATAATAGACTCCCACAGAGCTTAGAGGCTTTGTGATGAATTTGATTATCCGCATTTGCACACATTATAAAGCACACGACCTAAACCGCCGGTTTGGGTCGTGTGCTTTTGTTAGGAGCGGAGCGACCGCCGCAGGCGGTCGCTCCGCTACACAATCATACACCTCCGCCCCCTCATTCTTATGACTTCTATTCGTCTGCCTCTTTTTCCGTCCCTAATCAGCATAGACGCAATTATAAAGATAAACGCAAAAGCCGACACTATCCCGATAACACTTGCGTTTCCGCTGAACACCGAGCCTATCTGATATATGCAAAGCGATACACCGTAGGCGAAAACGGTCTGATATCCGAGGGCAAAAAATGTCCACTTCAAGCTCCCCATTTCACGTTTGACAGCGCCCATTGCCGCCACACACGGAGCGCAGAGAAGATTGAATATCATGAACGAATATCCCGACAGCTTATCCATTCCCTCAAATTCCAAAACACCGAAAACTCCAACGGTTTCTTCTTTTGCAAGAAGTCCCATAAGTGTTGATATGGCGGCTTTTGCGTTTGAGAATCCCAAAGGATAAAACGCAAAAGATATCGCTCTGCCTGTTGTACCTATCAGACTGTTTTCAAGCGGCAGGTCTGTAAATAGGGCGAATTTTTCTCCGTTGTACCCGAAGTGTGAGCCTAGCCAAACTATGATCGAGGCAAGCAAGATTATCGTTCCCGCCTTTTTTATAAAAGCCGCTCCCCTCTCCCATGTTGAGCGAAACAGATTTTTAGGTGTCGGCAGTCTGTAACGTGGAAGTTCCATTACAAAAGGCGACTCATCATTAGAAAACAGCCTTGTCTTTTTGAGCATGATCCCCGATACAGCAACGGAAACAAGTCCGATAAAATATGCACTCAGCGGTACAATTACACTGCCTGAAAAAAGAGTGGAAGATATCATTGATATGAGCGGTATCTTAGCTGAACACGGGATAAAACTTGTGGTGATTACGGTCATTCGCCTTTCACTGTCATTTTCTATAGTTCCCGATGCCATAATTCCCGGTACGCTGCACCCTGTACCGATAAGCAAAGGAATGAACGATTTTCCCGACATTCCGAAATGTCTGAAAATTTTATCCATCATGAAAGCTATTCTCGACATATATCCGCACTCTTCCAAAAACGACAAGAAGAAAAACAGCATAAGCATCTGCGGAACAAAGCTTAATACAGACCCGACACCGCCTAATATTCCGTCGATTATCAAGCTTTTAACTAACTGTGCACAGCCGACTTTATCAAGAAAAGCGGTAAGAATGTTAGGTATTGAGTTGAAATTTCTTCCGAAAGCCGAAAAGCCGTCACCGAAAACACCGTCCATGAACTCGGTCGCTTGCTTACCGATGCTTGACACTGCCACGAAATAAACGAAAAACATTATAAGCGCAAACAAAGGTAAAGCTATGTATCTGTTCGTCACGATTCGGTCTATTTTTTCCGATACGCTCTCCCCTGCCTCATCATTTTTTCTGTAGCACTGCGAAATTATCCTTTCAGCCGCTTTGTATCTTTCGTCTGCAATTATGCTTTGTGAATCGTTGTCAAGCATTGCCTCCGCTCGTTTTACAGCTCTTTCCGTTTCATCAACCTCGTGTACGGATAAGTTTAACTTTGCGACAGCCTGTTCATCTCTTTCAAAAAGCTTAATAAGATTCCAACGCTTTTTATTTTCGGGTACGCTCAAAGTGACTGCTTTTGATATTTGTGTCAACGTCTTTTCGACCGATGATGAAAACCGACAGTATTTAGGTAAAGGTTTACTTTTTGCCGCATTAATCACTTCTGTTATCAGCTTGTCTATTCCCGTTTCTTTTAAAGCCGAAATTTCAACCGCCTTACAGCCGAAACACTCGGACAGTTTTCCCGTGTCGATTTCATCACCGTTTTTCCTGACTATATCAGCCATATTCACCGCAATCACAAGCGGTATTCCGACCTCGGATAACTGTGTCGTAAGGTAGAGATTTCTCTCTAAATTCGTTCCGTCAACTATGTTTAGTATAACATCGGGCGAGGCATTGAGAAGATAATCTCTCGTCACCTTTTCTTCGGGCGAATAAGGCGAAAGTGAATATACTCCCGGCAAGTCGGTGACAGTCACTTCGGTATTGACTTTAAGTTTTCCCTCTTTTTTCTCCACTGTTACACCCGACCAATTTCCCACAAACTGATTTGAGCCTGTCAAAGCGTTAAAAAGCGTTGTTTTGCCGCTGTTGGGATTTCCTGCAAGTGCGATTTTTATGTTCATTGACGTTCACCGTTTCCTTTCAAATATAGTACAGTATATTTGTCCGACTGTGATTTTATACGTCCGTATGCACAAAAGCTGTCTTGACAATTATCTGCCGATATAATATAATAGAAACGAATTTAAAGGTTACTTCACACTTTGTGTACATAAATTCAAGTAACCAAAACAAGGAGGAATATTATGAGTATTTTCACCAAACTCACAGCTTTCATGCTTGCGATTCTCACTTCGATGGCTTCTACGGTCAGATTCGGCGGAATCGTCAACAAATCGAAGTTCACGGGAGATGACTACTCGATCACTCGCATCGACCTTAGCGTAAAACCCGACGGTCTTGACGAAAAGTTCGATTATCTCTACGAAACAGTAACTCTCGATAACTCACTTGAATATGCAGCTCATCCCGATTCCGTTTTGCTTAAAAACGGCAACATACTTACTATGTACCCCGCAGGACACGGTAAGGGAGCTATTCTCAACAAGGTCAGCACCGACGGTGGCAAATCTTGGTCGGAAAGCGTTCAGAACACACCTTCAAGCTGGGTAGATTCGCAGGAAACACCGACTATCTACCGCTTAACATTCACGGACGGAACTCCGGACAAGCTTATACTCATCTCGGCTAATCCCAAGTGGAACAATCAGCCGACAAAGGGCGGTTTCAACTGCTCTCTTTCGGACGACGAAGGTCAGACTTGGTCGGAATTTGAGCTTTTCTATGACAAAAACAGTGATGGCGGTGTAATTCCGATAGTTGCTATGTCAAGCTTAACTCAGCTTAAGGAAAACGGCGAGTTTGTCAACAAGTGGATGGGTCTTTTCCATGACGGAGATTTCTACAATTACAAGACTATCCTTACTTTCGATGAAAACGGAAATATGCACTGGAGCAAGCCCGAGAAGTATTTCTCTGCGTACCGTGACATAGAAAAAGCAACGAATATGTGCGAAGTTGAAGTTATCCGCTCGGATATGGGTAAGGGCGATGAACTTTGCCTCATTACAAGAAGTAACACAAAAACCGCAAACTCTCTCATTTCGTTCTCGACAGACGAGGGTGAAACTTGGTCAGAGCCGGTATACGCTCCTGCGGCACTCAACGGTGAAAGACACAAGGCGGACTACACGCCCGACGGCAGACTGTTTATCACATTCCGCTCTATCGAAAGAGGTCAAAAAGCAGCCGCAAATGCACCGATTGAAAACAGAAACGGTTGGATGAGTGAAGGCTGGGTCGCATGGGTCGGCACATATGATGATCTTAAAAACGGTACGGAAGGTCAGTACAGAATCAAACTTGCACACACCTATCTTAAACTTCAGCAAACCAAGGACTACGCAGCAAACTCAGACACGGGTTACAGCGGAAACGTTGTTCTTGATGACGGAACTATAGTCACGTCAAGCTACGGCTGTTTCGACAAGGACGACAAGATTAGCCTCATTGAAAACAGAACATTCATCATTTCAAAGAGAATCAATTTGAATGATATAGATGAGCTTGCAAAAGTTTTAGCAGAGTAAGAACGATAAAACAGCATAGAAAATGCCGAGCGGCTTAACCGCTCGGCATTCGTTTTTGCTTGTATTATTTAACTTTAATGTTCTTCACGCTTGACCAGTTGGAATAAAGCTTTACACTCTTTCCGTTGATCTTGACTGTCTTGAACGTTCTTACACGAACGTAGTATCTCTTGCCTGATTTGAGATTCTTTATTGTTGTTGAAGTTGTTCCTGTCTTACTGACTGTAACCGTCTTTGAACTCTTCATGTTAGATTTCATGCTGTATTGAATCTCATAACCCGAAGTCTGTGTTGACTGTTTCTTCCAGCT
>CAYWDD010000069.1:0-7392 GCA_964456935.1 uncultured Faecalibacterium sp.
CCTCGGCAACACCGCTGACGATTTCGGCGATTTTTTCGGGGAAATTCTTTCCGCAAGCGATTTAGTCAAGGAAAAACAGCGGCTTTGCTCCGCAGCAGATGATGTCGTTTACGCACATTGCAACACAGTCAATGCCTATCGTGTCATGTTTGTCAAGCATCATCGCAAGCTTTATTTTTGTACCCACACCGTCTGTACCCGAAACTAAAACAGGCTCTTTTATTCCGTTAAGGTCAAGACCGAAACAGCCGCCGAAACCTCCGACGTCATCAAGACAGCCGCTTGTTTTAGTTCTTGCTATATGTTTTTTCATAAGCTCGACAGATTTGTAACCTGCGGTTATATCTACTCCTGCCTCGGCATATGAGGCGGATTGGGACTTGTTATTCATAGTTTTATTCCTTTCCGTTCCAGCAATAGGTACAAAGGTCGCATTCGTCAAGTCCTATTGCCTCTATAATTCCCTCAAGGGACTGAAATTCCAAAGATGCGAAATTGAATTTTTCGCAGATAGCTTTACGAAGAGCCTTACCTCTTTCGGTCTTACCGTCAGAGTATTCCTCGATGTAGTTGAAACCTTCTTCACCTTCAAGCTCCATGATGACACGTCTTGCTATAAGCTCCATGTCGCCTGTAGAACGTGAGAAGTTGAGATATTTACAACCGTACATTATCGGAGGACAGGCTGAACGCATATGAACAGCTTTAGCACCGTTTTCATAGAGAAATTCGACCGTTTCTTTAAGCTGAGTTCCTCTTACGATAGAGTCATCGACAAACAGCAGATTCTTGTCCTTAATATATTCATGGACGGGTATCTGTTTCATCTTTGCCACTTTGTTCCTTTCCGACTGCATCGCGGGAATGAAACTTCTCGACCATGTCGGTGTGTACTTAATGAAAGCTCTTGCAAACTTTTTGCGGCTTTGGTTAGCATAACCGATTGCGTGAGGTGTACCCGAATCGGGAACACCGCCGACATAATCAACATCGCTTGCCAAATGCTCTTTTTCGTCCTGCATAGCCATTATTTCACCGTTTCGGCAACGCATAGCCTCAACGTTGACGCCTTCATAAGTTGCCGTTGGATATCCGTAATAGCTCCAAAGGAACGAACAGACACGCTTTTTCTTTCCGCCTTCGGCAAGTACCGTGAGGCTGTCGGGAGTGATTTTGACTATTTCACCCGGTTCAAGTTCTTTCTCATCGGCAAATCCGAGTTTTTGATAAGCGAACGATTCAAACGATGCTGCATATCCGTTTTCGCTTTTGCCTATCAGCAGGGGAATCCTGCCCACTTTGTCACGAGCGGCTATTATCGAGCCTTTGCTTGTGAGAATAAGTATCGAGCAAGTGCCGTCAATAAGTTGCTGTGCGTATTTGATTCCGTCTGCAAAATTATCCTTTTGATTTATAAGTGCTGCAACAAGCTCCGTTGTGTTTATTCTTCCGCCTGTCATAGCATCGAAATATCCGCCCGGAGTGTTCAAACATTCGTCTATAAGAACGTCCGTGTTGTTGATGCGTCCTATAGTGCAGATAGCGTATGTTCCCAAGCTTGAACGAATGAGCATGGGCTGTGGGTCTGTGTCACTTATGCAGCCTATTGCACTTGTTCCTTTCATCTCTGCGAATATGCTTTCAAATTTTGTTCTGAAAGGTGAGTTTTCTATATTATGTATTTTTCTTTGCAATCCGATTTCTTCATCAAATGCAGCAAGACCGCCACGACGTGTTCCGAGATGTGAATGATAGTCAACACCGAAGAATACGTCAGTCATGCAGTCTTGATTTGAGGTAATTCCGAAAAATCCGCCCATATTAACCTACTTTCTATGTGTGCGGTCAAAGCTCGAAACGTTTTATGTACGCAAAGGGGTCTGCGAATTAGAGTTTCAAGCTTTGAACCGCAGGGTCATGCAATATCAAACTAAATTCATTTTTCGGTTAATTTTATTCGCCGAAAACTCTCTTCATCATTTCACCGTAAGCAGCCTCTACACCGCCCATGTCACGTCTGAAACGGTCCTTGTCAAGCTTTTCGTTTGTTTCGGCATCCCAGAAACGGCAAGTGTCGGGAGAAATTTCGTCTGCAAGCACGATAGTACCGTCGGAAAGTCTGCCGAACTCAAGCTTGAAGTCAACGAGTTTTACGTTAAGTGAGAGGAAGTATTCCTTTAAAACGCTGTTGACTTTGAAAGCCATTGACTTTATCGTTTCTATCTCTTCTTTTGTTGCAAGGCCGAGAGCCAATGCATGATATGAGTTTATGAGAGGATCGTGGAGGTCATCGTTCTTGTATGAAAATTCGATAGTCGGCTCTTCGAAAACTATGCCTTCTTCAACACCGTAACGCTTTGCGAATGAACCTGCCGAGATGTTGCGGATTATAACTTCAAGCGGAACTATGGATACTTTCTTAACAACTGTTTCACGGTCGTTAAGCTCTTCGACATAGTGCGTCTTTACTCCCTGCTTTTCAAGGAGCTTGAAAAGGAAGTTTGACATTCTGTTGTTTACTACGCCCTTGCCTGCGATAGTGCCTCTCTTAAGACCGTCGAGTGCTGTTGCATCGTCCTTATAGGAAACAATGACAAGCTCGGGATCGTTTGTCGAGAATACCTTTTTTGCCTTGCCTTCGTAAAGTTGAGTTACCTTTTCCATTTTCAAATCCTCCGTTAATTAAAATCTTTTTCTATATTACTGTTCTTTTCAAGAACGGCTTTTGCATCGTTTATACGCTTTTTGTCAAGCTTTTGTGCAAGCTCACTGTCTTCAACCGCAATTATCTGTGCGGCTAAAAGAGCGGCATTTGCCCCGCCGTTTATTGTCACCGTTGCAACGGGTATGCCTGACGGCATCTGAACTGTTGACAAAAGTGCATCAAGTCCGTCAAGATTTGACGATTTGCACGGTATACCTATTACAGGTATCGTGGTGTTAGCGGCAATTGCTCCTGCTAAGTGAGCCGCCATGCCGGCTGCGGCGATTATCGCTCCGAAACCGTTCTTACGAGCATTCAGTGCAAAGTCACGGGCCTCGGTCGGGGTGCGGTGAGCTGAATATATGTGTACCTCAAACGGTATTTCAAATGATTCAAGCACATCGACTGCTTTTTTGATTATGGGCAAGTCACTGTCACTTCCCATAATTATTCCTACTTTTTTCATGTTACCACCTCCGAAAAAATATAAAAGGGCGTACTTGATCCATTCAAGTACGCCCAGACGGTCGGCTAAAAGTGAGAGTTGCCTCTCTGCAAATCAATCTTTGCTCCTTTGTGGTGCTCCACTTAACTTCCGTCAGTCGCAAAGAACGGTACTTATCAGCACACTGAAAGTATAACAATTTATCTCAGCCGTGTCAAGGTTTACGCATCAATTTGCTATATAAATTTCAACGTCTGAGCATACCGTAGATTTTGCCTGTCAAAGCTGACGGCATTATGAACAGCACAAGCTGTGCCATACAGGGGATAAGGAAATCGGTAAAAGAGCTGAATCCCGATTTGTATATTCTGTATCTTGATATGATGAACCACTTGGTATTGACAAAGTTTTTACGCCGTTTCATGTTATCTTTCGACGTGCGATATTTGACTAAGCTTTCGGGAACATTACTTCCTTTTGCACCGGCTGCAAGCATTCTTACAACAAAGTCGTAATCCTCGCATCTGACCATTTCATTGTAACCGCCTATTTTGTCGGCAAACTCCTTTGAAAATGCGATTCCCGGATTATTGAAGGGGTTTCTTCGCTTTGCAAATTTATATATTTCTTCGTGCGTTGTCGGAGTTTTCTTTGTCGATATTATTTCCTTTGTCAAGTCGTCGAACTCGTCAATATACACACCGCAAATGTCTATTCCTTTTTCAAATTCACTCAGAATATTTTCGGAATATTCAGGCATCAAGATATCGTCCGAGTCGATTTTCGCTATTATATCGGTTGAACACAGCTCTATTGCTTTGTTTGATGCAAACCAGTTTCCGTTGTTGTTTTCGGTTTCATAATAGACAAACATTTCGGGATATTTTGACTTATATTTTTCTATAACACCGTAAAGCTCGTCTGTAAGTTTTCCGTCACCTACGAGGATCACTTTTTCGGGCATAATATTTTGACTGAAGACGGAGCTTAGACATTCGTCCAAGTTTTCGCCTTTTTCTTTTTCGTAAGTGGTTGATATTATTGATAAGGATTTCATGATTGCCTCCTTGGTGCGAACCCGCCCGCCCGCAGGGCGGGCGGAACGATGAAATCGTTCACCCCCATCGGCTTTCGCACGTTCTTCTTTGTCGAAGTTACTTAAAGCCGATGGGGGTGGCGATTTCATCGTTGGAGAATCAGGCACGTCTTTGGCACCCACTCGCCTGCGGCTCGGGGTGCGCAAAGCCGTGCCTTGCCGCCCCTCCGCCCCGGCACCCCGCCCGGCTTTGTAATCACCAACAGTATAACATCTATACATCTTTGTGTCAAACGATTGACAATAAATATCACTGATGATAAAATATATAAGTTAAGATAAATTCGGAGGTGAGAACGTGAAAACGGCAATAATCGGCGGCGGAGCGGCAGGACTTGTCTGTGCGATCGAGCTGAAAAAGAGAAACAAAAATATAGATGTGACTGTTTTTGAAAGAAACGACCGTGTCGGCAAGAAAATCTTGGCTACGGGCAACGGCAGGTGCAATCTGACTAACCTGTCGGCAGAAAATAACGGCTACAGAAACATGACTTTTGCCGAGTACGCATTAAGTGAGTTCTCACCGAAGGATAATATAGCCTTCTTTAATTCAATCGGACTTTACACAAAAACGGATTCGGCTGGCAGGGTTTACCCTTTGAGCAATCAGGCATCAAGCGTTCTTGACAGCTTAAGAACAGCTGTAGATAACATGGGCATTGATACGGTTACGGACTTTTGTGTCGAAAGCGTTAAAAAGCAAAACGGCAAGTTCTTGATAAACGGAAAAGAAAGCTTTGATTTTGTTGTTATTACGACGGGTGGAAAAGCCGCACCGAGTCAAGGCTCAGACGGAAAAGGATACGATATCTTATGCTCACTCGGACATAAGATAACCGATCTTTCACCGAGTTTGGTGCAGCTTGAAACAAAAAGCAGAGATTTCGTGCGTCCGCTGAAAGGTGTCAGATGCGAAGTCGATATGTCTTTGAGCCTTGATAAAAAGTTTTCATGCAAAAAGCACGGTGAGCTTCTGTTTACCGAATACGGTCTATCGGGTATAGTTTCAATGGAGGTTTCCGCTTTCGCCTCACCGTATCTTTCAAAAAAAGGTAAGAATGCCGAGGTCACGGTGGACTTTGTACCGGCTTATTCCAAGCAGGAGCTTAAAGAATACATAAAAAGGCAGACGGAGATATTCCCCAAGAAATTTACGGAAGATATATTGAGCGGCTTTTTGCCGAAAAAAATAGGACAGACCGTAATGAAATCTGTCGGTGTCAAATTGGAAATCACAGCCGATGCACTTTCACAAAAACAACTTGATAACATAGTGTCGGCTCTGAAATGCACGAAATTTGAAATAAGCGGAACAAAAGATTTTTCTTTTGCACAGGTGACTTCCGGCGGTGTCGTGACGGACGAATTTGATAAAAAAACGATGCAGTCAAGGATAGTGAAAAATCTTTACTGTGCAGGTGAAATACTTGATGTTGACGGAGATTGCGGCGGATTCAATCTTAATTGGGCTTGGTCAAGCGGCAGACTTGCCGCAAAAAGCATAGCGGAAAAGGTGCGAAATGATAAGAATAAACGAAATTAAAACAGGACTTGAATACAGCGGTGAGGAGCTTTGCAAAAAGGCAGCCAAAACGCTCAAAATAAAATCAAGCGACATAAAAAGTTTTTCAATATACAAAAAAGCAGTAGACAGCAGAAAAAAAGACGACATAAAGTTCGTATTTTCACTGGATTTGGAAATTGACGGTGACGAAGAAAAAATCGCTGCCGCTTTCCCCGAAAACAAGGTCTGTGTTGTCGAAAAATACGAATACGAGATGCCCGAAAATAAGCGAACATCATCGTTCAGACCCGTTATAGCCGGTTTTGGACCTGCCGGAATATTTGCCGCACTCATCTTGGCAAGAGCCGGACTTAAACCGCTTGTTCTCGAAAGAGGCAGAAGTGTCGATGAACGCACAGCTGACGTAGAACGCTTTTGCCGTACAAGGGAGTTGGACGTTTCATCTAACGTGCAGTTCGGTGAAGGCGGTGCGGGAACGTTTTCCGACGGAAAGCTGAACACAGGTACAAAAAGTCCTCTCATTCGCAAGGTGTTCGAGGAGTTCGTTTCACACGGAGCACCCGAAGAAATAATATATTCCGCAAAGCCTCATATCGGTACCGATAAGCTTGGCGGAGTTATAAAGAAAATGCGTCAAGAGATAATTTCTCTAGGCGGTGAAGTTAAATTCGGCTGTCAGCTTACAAGTGTTATTGTGTACAATAAGTTTGTGCAAGGTGTAACATATGCGGAGAACGGAAAAAGTGTTGATATGGAAACGGATTGTTTGATACTTGCTATCGGACATTCGGCAAGAGATACGGTGAGAATGCTCAAAGATAAGGGCATCACCATGATGCAAAAGCCGTTTTCGGTCGGTTGCAGGATAGAACACCCCAGAGAGTTCATAGACAGATCACAGTACGGTGACTTTGCAGGACATAAGGCTTTGGGTTCGGCAAGCTATAAAATGGCGTGTCACCCCCCTCATTCAAGAGGGCTTTATACGTTCTGTATGTGTCCCGGCGGTACAGTCGTAGCGGCTGCGAGTGAATATCACGGTGTCGTTGTCAACGGAATGAGCGAGTACGCAAGAGATAAAGAAAACTCAAACTCGGCACTTCTTGTCGGTATCGAGCCGGAAGATTTTCCGAGCGACGATGTTTTATCGGGATTTGAACTTCAAGAACAGATAGAGCATACCGCATTCAAGGTCGGTGGAGGGGATTATACCGCACCGTGTCAGCTTGTGGGAGATTTCCTCTCGGATAGACGTTCAACAAAACTCGGCAGTGTAAATCCGAGCTATCCTTTGGGCGTGACACCGAGCGATATAAGACTTGTTTTACCGAAAAAGGTGACTGACACGATGCAGGAAGGTCTTGTGAAAATGGGCAAGATGATAGATGGATTTACAATGAATGATGCTGTTTTGACAGCACCGGAATCAAGAAGTTCGTCACCCGTCAGGATAATCAGAGATGAGTTTTTCCAGACGAATGTCAGAGGACTGTACCCGTGCGGTGAAGGAGCAGGCTATGCCGGCGGAATAGTTTCTGCTGCTGTAGACGGAATAAAATGCGCTCATGCAGTGCTGAGTGATGAAAATTAAGAATTCAGGCTGTTGCAAATGTTAATTTGCA
>CAYWDD010000070.1:0-7365 GCA_964456935.1 uncultured Faecalibacterium sp.
AGGTTATTTTTTTAACAAAGATTTTTTGTATTTTTTGCCGAATTTATCGAAATTTTAGATTTTGGAGGCTGAAATTAGGTGCGTAGGGTGGGGTGCGGGGTGCGAAGCGGGGCGGCAAGGCACGGATTTGCGTACTCCGAGCCGCAGGCGAGTGGGTGCCAAATTCGTGCCTGATTCTTCAGCGATGAAATCGGCACCCCCATCGGCTTTTGAAACAGGTTCGAAAAAGAACTCACTTCAAAGCCGATGGGGGTGCACGATTTCATCGCTCCGCCCGCCCTGCGGGCGGGCGGGTTCGCAATTCAAGTTGTGTTGACAAAATGTGAAAAAGGAGCCGCAATGCGACTCCTCGTTTTCTTTTTGTGCCGATATTATTCAGCGTCAGCTGTTTCTACAGCCTCTGCAACTTCTTCAACAGCCTCAGCTGTTTCTTCTGCTGCATCTTCAACTTCTTCAGCTGCCTCGATGAACTCGGCTGCCTCTTCGTTGAGTTCGGCCTCTTCAGCCTCGATCAAAGCACGGATTGAAAGACTGACTCTCTTCTTGTCGAAGTCGATCTCGGTGATCTTTGCCTTAACAACTTCACCGATCTTGAGAGCGTCCTGCGGCTTTGCGATGTGTCTGTCAGCGATCTGTGAGATATGGATAAGACCGTCGATGCCGGGAATGATGTTTGCAAATGCACCGAATGTTGTCATACCGACAATCGTTGCATCAACAACTGTTTCAACCGGATAATCTCTCTTGAGTATCTCCCAAGGATTGTCCTCGATCTTCTTGTAGCCGAGAGAAATCTTCTTGTTCTCACGGTCAAGTGCCTTAACGTAAACTTCAACTGTGTCGCCTACGTTAACTACCTCTGACGGGTGCTTGATTCTTGTCCATGACAGCTCGGAAATATGTATCATTCCGTCTACGCCGCCGATGTCAACAAATGCACCGTATGATGTGAGAGATTTAACTGTGCCTGTGAAGGTCTGACCTTCGGCAACGCTCTCCCAGAAAGCCTCTCTTGCAGCCTTGCGTTCTTCTCTGAGTACCGAACGGATAGAGCCGACAGCTCTTCTTCTCTGCTGATTGACTTCGATGATTCTGAATTTAACTGTGCTGCCCTTAAGGGTATCAAGTTCTTCATCACGGCCGAGACCTGTGAGTGAAGCGGGAATGAAAACACGAATGCCCATTGTGTATACGAGGATACCGCCTCTGATGACTTCTGCTACTGTGCCTTCGAGAACTGTCTGTTCTTCTTCAGCCTTGATAACATCGTCCCAAGCTGCGATAGAATCGTAGCGGCGTTTTGAAAGCATGATAGTGCCTTCAACATCGTTTGTTTTCATAATGATGAGGTTAAGCTCGTCACCGATCTTAAGATCTTTTGTGGGATCGGCAGTCGGGTCGTTGCTGTATTCCTCCGCAGGGATGAAACCAGCGTATTTCCTGCCGATATCGACCTGTATTTCATTAGGTGCAATACCTACAACAACGCCAAGCACTTTCTGGTCGGTGCTCATTGCTTTCAATGACTCCTCCAGTGCTGCCTCAAAGCTCATTTCTTCTGAATTGGGTGTCTGTTCGTTCAAAATTTCGGACATGGTAAAAAGTACCTCCTTTATAATACCTGCGGGAGTTGATGCGCCCGCTGTTACCCCGATTAGGTTGAAACCGCCTAAGCTGATGTCTTTGATTTCATCTGCGGTTTCGATAAGATAAGTCGGACAATTTTTTTCACACACTGTTTTTAACTTAAACGTGTTGGAGCTTGTCCTGCCCCCGACGACTATCATAGCGTCACATTCAAGTGAAAGTTGTTCCGCTTCTTTTTGTCGTTCGTTAGTTGCACTGCATATTGTATCAAATATCTTTCGATTTGTACAGTGAATTTTGAGAATTTTTAAACATTTTTCCCATTCTTTTATCGAAAAAGTTGTTTGAGCGACACAAATTTGCTCTTTTTGTACAAAATTTCCGTGTTTTTCCAACAAAGATTCGAGTTCTGTCGAATCTTTATATACATATGACTCCCCTTTGCAGTGACTTCTGAATCCCTGCACCTCGGGGTGATGTGAATCTCCGGCTATGAGCGTAACGGTATTTTCGAGCGAGTGTTCCTTGATTATCTTGTGTATTTTCATAACAAAAGGACACGTTGCGTTTATGTACTCCATGCCGAGTGCGTCTATATCGTTTATCGTCTGCTGTGTAACTCCGTGTGTACGGATAACTATTTTGTATCCTTCGGGAGCATCATGCGGTGTGTCGATTGCTTTGACTCCCCTCTTTTCAAGGTCGTCTATGACTTGCGGATTATGGATTATCGGTCCTAAAGTGCAGACCTTCTCTCCGTTTTCCACCATTTTGTAGAGCATATCGACTGCCCTGTTCACACCAAAGCAGAACCCAGCTGTCTTAGCAAGTTTTATCCTCTCGTTATACATTCGGTGTACCGCCTGTTTTTTCTTTAATGATTTGTATGATTTTTTCGATAGACTCCGAAAGTCCGATATTACTCGTATCGACAAGCACAGAATCTTCGGCAGGTTTCAGCGGTGCGATCTCTCTGTGTGAGTCGTTGTAGTCACGCTTGATTATGTCCGCTAATACATCATCATAGCTTGACTCTATACCTTTTTCACAAAGTTCCTTGTATCTTCTTTCGGCTCTGCGTTCGGGTGATGCGGTGAGGAAAATTTTCACCTGTGCGTTTGGAAGAACCACTGTTCCAATATCTCTGCCGTCCATCAAGCAGTTGTTTTTTGCGGCTATGTCACGCTGTAAATCGAACAAAAACGCTCTGACTGCCGGCACAGCCGACACTCTCGATGCCGCCATTGATGCCTCGGGAAGTCGTATTTCTTTGGAAACGTCTTCTCCGCAAAGGAACATTCTCTGTTCACCGTCGATGAATTTCATCTCAACTTTTGTTTCGGGTAAAATCGACGCTATCGCATCGTCGCTCGTCATGTCAACTTTTTTCCTCAGTGCATTGACGCCTACTGTACGGTAAAGTGCGCCTGTATCAATATAGATATAGCCGAGTCTTTCGGCAGCACGTCTTGCTATAGTGCTTTTTCCCGCACCGGACGGTCCGTCTATTGCAATATTTATCATTTTGTTTTCCTCCTGTTTATGTGGGGCGGTGAATTAAATGGCGAGTGCGTGCGTACCCCCTGAGCAAAGCGGTGGGGGTGCCAAGCACTCGCCCCGCTGCTTAGAGTTCGATATTCATAAGACTTTGAAGGCTGCACGATATAAAATCAGCTTAATGCCGCACTCTCGCCTGCAAGATGACCTGTGGAAAAAGCTATTTGCAGATTAAATCCGCCTGTGTATGCATCAACGTCAATGACTTCACCCGCAAAGTAAAGTCCGTTTATGATTTTCGATTCCATTGTCTTTGGATCTATTTCGTTGACTTTTACACCGCCCGAAGTGACTATAGCCTCATCTATGGGTCTGAAATCTATCGCTGTGACCTTTAAACCTTTCAAAAGATTGACAAGTTTATGTCGCATCTCTTTTGTTATCTGATTTGTTTTTGTTGTCGGTTTTATTCCGCTGAGCTTTGCTATTACCGGTATCAGCTTTTGCGGAAGAAGTTTTCCCAGAGAATTTATGAAGTTCTTGTTTGCAAATTCAAGAAAATCGCTTTGCACTCTCTTGTCAAGCTGTTCAAAAGTAAGAGCCGGTTTTAAGTCAATGTATATCTCGTATTTCTTCTTTCCGAGATCTCTCATATGTGTGCTTGCGCTGAGTATCAGCGGTCCTGATACACCGAAGTGTGTAAAGAGCATTTCTCCGAATTCACGATACACTTCTTTATAGCTTTCGGCATCGTATACGGTGATTTCCACATTTCTGAGTGACAGACCCTGTGCATCACTGCACCAACCCTCGTGTGCCACCAACGGTACAAGCGAGGGTTTCGGTTCGATAACGGTGTGACCTACGCTTTCGGCAAGTCGATAGCCGTCACCCGATGAGCCTGTTGCCGAATATGATTTTCCTCCGGTACAGACGATGACTTTATCACCGAAAATCTGCTCTCCGCTTTCAAGTTCAACACCTTTTACGGTTTCGTTTTCACATATCAATTGCTTAACACGTCCGTGTATACGTTCGACACCGAGCCTCTGTATAGCGCCGTTAAGGGCATCGACGATATCCGATGCTTTGTCGGACACGGGGAAAACTCTGTTTCCTCTTTCGACTTTAAGTTCAACACCCTCATTCTCGAAAAACTCCATTGTATCTATGGGCATAAAGCGAGTGAATGAGCTATACAAAAATCTTCCGTTAGTCGGAACGTTAGCTATAAGGTCATTTACAAGGGTGCAATTGTTTGTGACGTTGCATCTGCCCTTGCCTGTTATCATGATTTTACGTCCTACACGTTCGTTTCTCTCTATAAGCACGGTGTCAGCTCCGTTTTCACAGGCGGAAATTGCCGCCATAAGTCCCGCAGCACCTGCTCCGATAATAATTACTTTATTTTTCAACTTGTACTCCCCTATTACTTAATCGATTTATTATATCACAGACGGACAAAAATAGCAAACGGTTTTATATGAATAGTGCAAATTTTCTTCTGACACGATAAATGCGGATAGAGTCCGTGCAGCCTGCAAGTTTTTCGGCAACCCAAATCACAGCAGCGGGGTGCCGGTTCGACACTCCGCTCACTTCGTTCGGGAGTGTACGCCCCGACACCGTTACGCTCCCTCCCAAGACATAATCCCGACTTGAAAATCATATATATAGTTACAACTCATTTAACCTAGGAGGAGGTCACATGACAACATCTGAAGACAGAGCCGTTTTGCTCGGTCAATACATAACAAAAAACAAAGCCACCGTTCGTGAGGCGGCGGCTTGGTCGGGAATATCCAAATCTACGGTACACAGTGACGTGACCAAAAAGCTATCAAAAATAGACAGCTCGTTATATAAGCAAGTCAGAAAAATTCTTGACGAAAACAAAGCCGAACGTCATATGCGAGGCGGCATGGCAACAAAAGAAAAGTGGGAGAAAAAACATAGCAGAGATAAAAAGTCCGCTTAATTTCAGCTCATTCTTTTGAGTGCTTTCATAACCTTGCTTGCGGCAGGGATAGCTACAGTTCTCGATGAACCGCCGTTTTCCACCATTACGACTATAGCGTAGGGGAAATCATCTCTCTGTGAAAAACCTAAAAACCACGAATGCGGTTTCTCTCCGTCAACTTCGGCTGTGCCTGTCTTTCCGCACATCTTCATGTCGGGGAAATACTCATCTCCGTAAACGGTTTTAACGGTACTTCTCATTAAATCGCTCATGTACTCGGCTGTACTTTCGTCTATGCTCATTTGCGATGACGAAGTGACATTTCCTAGGATCTCCGATATTTTGCCCGATGCGGTGGACTTTACTATCTGCGGTGTTACACATTTACCGCCGTTTGCTATAGTGCCGGCTATCATCAGCATATTGCAGGGATTCGCAAGGACTGTTCCCTGACCTATGCCCGACCATGCCAGCGTGTTTGTGTCGGCTTTTTTCAAGTTGAAAATTCCGGCTTTAAGATTTACTCCGCAAGCGGTAAGGCTCTTATTAAATCCGAGTTTTTCGGCTGTTTCGGTGAGTTTCTTTTCACCGAGTTCCATCGCAAGCTGTGCAAACACCGTGTTACATGATTTGCTGTAGCCTTTTTTGAAAGATATTTCTCCGTGATGAGAATTGCATATCACAACAACGTCATCTTCATCTATGCCACCGTTACAGGTGAAAGTTCTTTCGTCTATATCGGGAATATTTTCTATAGCACATATGGCAACTACCGTCTTGAATATAGAGCCGGGGGTGAACAGACCCGACAAAGCTCTGTTAAGATAAATACCGTCATATTTATCGCTTGTGCTTGTGTTTATGTCCGACGGTATATTTTCGGGGTCGTATGTCGGCTTTGATACCATGCAAAGCACGTCGCCTGTTTTGTAGTTATATACGGCTATAGTTCCGTTGTTGCTGCCGAGAGCGTTATATGCTGTTACGCAAAGGCTTGAATCTATCGTCAAGGTAAGGTCGTTGCCCGTTCCGTCCTTGACTGTTTTGTACACACCGTTGACTATGTCGTATCCGATTATATATGACCTGTATATAGACTGTACTCCCGTTGCGATATAACCTTGAGTATCTCCTACTACATGAAGTGTCGCTTTTCTGACGGTACTGTCGGAATTGAATATTCTTTTACCGTCCTTACTGCTGACGAGAGCTTTTCCGTTTCTGTCATATACCGTACCTGCAGACGTGAGCTGTCTGTTAGTATACAGATGTCCGTTGACTCTGTTCGTGACCCACGTTTGTCCGTGTACGACATAGCTGTAGGACAAGAATCCGAGCCCTATAAAAAACGCAGCTATAAGAGCGTAGACGACATAAGCACGTCTGACTGTATTTCTCATTTGTTTCCCTCCCAATAAACCGTTTTCAATAAGCTTTACGCTTGACTGTTCTTGTACATCTTAGGATAAGTTCTGATATCCGCCGCTTTGATAAAGGCAAAAAGTCCCCACGAGCATATCATACTCGAACCGCCTCTGCTGACAAACGGCAAGGTAACACCTGTCAAGGGTACGATATCTGTAATTCCGAAGATATTAAGGCATACCTGAAAAAGGAGCATCGCACACGCACTGACACAGGCTATTGAATAAAACGTTGACGGGGCGGACTTTGATATTTTGATAGCATATCTGGCAAGTATCGCAAAGACAATGACTATCATAAATCCCATGACAAGTCCCATTTCTTCACATATGACGCCCCATACAAGGTCGGTAGTCGATGCAAAGACGTTACGAAGTCTGCCGTTACCTATTCCGACGCCCCAAAAGCCGCCGCTCAGCGAATAGACTATAGTTCTGGTTTGCTGATATCCTGTGCCGTCAATGTTTTCCCATATGTGACGATAGACTGCAAATCTGTTTGCAACTGTTGGCTTTACATACACGATGAGTATTGCACCGAGTAAAGCCGCAACACAAACGAAAGCTATTGATCTTACGTCACCCGATCTTATGAACGAGATAACTATAAAGGTGAAGAAGAATATAAGTGCCGTACCGAAGTCACGCATGAGGAAAAGAACTCCTATACACGCTACGGCAAATATGAGGTAACGCATGATACTCCTTGAACTTTGCAGTTTTTCAAGCGTTGCCGCACCGACATAGATAAACGCAATCTTGACTATCTCCGACGGCTGAAACGAAAAACCGCCTATGTTCATCCAGTTATACGCTCCGTAGGTCGAGCCGACAGTGAACTTTATTATTACGAACGATGCCGCAAGTCCGAGTGCTGCGGCAACTGCAATGAACACT
>CAYWDD010000071.1:0-7300 GCA_964456935.1 uncultured Faecalibacterium sp.
GGTATAGTCGCAGTTTGCGTAAACTTATTTTTCAACTACGTTTTCATTTTCGGTCACTTCGGAGTTAAGGCAATGGGCGTTGTCGGAGCGGCAATAGCTACCGTCATGTCGAGATTTGTCGAACTTGCGATAGTCGTGATAGCTACACACACTCAAAGCGATAAACATCAGTTTATCAAAGGCTTTTACAAAAGTGCAAAGATACCCATGCCGCTTGTCAAGGCTATCACCGTCAAGGGCATGCCTCTGCTTTTAAACGAGATAATGTGGTCACTCGGACAGACGATGCTCATTCAAAGCTATTCAACAAGAGGACTTGCCGTTGTTGCGGCTTTTAACATTTCTTCGACTGTTTCAAATCTTTTCAATATCGTGTTCTTTGCCATAGGTTCGTCAATTGCAATAGTCGTCGGTCCTATGCTCGGAGCAGGCGAGATAGAAAAAGCCAAAGATACGGCACGAAAGATGATAGTCCTGTCTGTCATGACTTGCTTTGTCATAGGTGCGTTGTTCATTTTTGCCGCACCGTATATTCCTCTTATTTACAACACCGAGGAAACGGTTCGTCAGCTTGCGACAAAGCTTATGATAGCTGCGGCTTTATCAATGCCGATACACTCATTCAATCATAGCTGTTACTTCACTATAAGAACAGGCGGAAAGACTTTCATAACGATGCTTTTCGACAGTGTGTTCACATGGGTCGTTCTTCTTCCTCTGGCATTTGTTTTAACGAGATACACTTCTCTTTATATCGTGACGATTTATTACATAATTCTTTTCTCTGAATCTATAAAATCAGTCATAGGCTATGCCATGGTCAAAAGCGGCACATGGGCTAAAAATATGGTAGAAAGGATAGGCGGCGAATAATACGTCGTGTACAAAGAAAAATGGAAAACATAAAAATCACGGGCAGTGACGAAAGCTGCACGGTGTCGGGCGAAAATTTCAGCTACAAATTTGAAAACGGACACCCCACGGTTATATTAAAAGACGGCGAAAGACAGCCGGATATCCCGTATCCGCTCATAAGCGGAAAGCACTCAAAAAGCAAAACAAAGCTTATCCACAAGTATTGGGACAGTGTGCTTGTTATCACCAAATACACCTGCGGTATCAAGAGCATAGAGGTCAAATATCATATTCTCTCAAACGGAGAACTTAAATACGAAAATGTCTGGTAAGGAGCAAGAATAAATGATAAGTACAAACAACGTTACTTTGCAATACGGCGGCAGAGAACTTTTTAAAAACGTATCCATAAACTTTACGCACGGCAACTGCTATGGTCTTATCGGAGCTAACGGAGCGGGAAAGTCAACCTTTTTAAAGATACTTTCGGGAGATATCGAGCCTAACAAGGGTCACGTCAGCATAACTCCGGGCGAAAGAATGTCCGTACTCAAGCAGGATCACTTCGCCTACGACGAATATGAAGTTATAAGAACCGTTCTCATGGGCAATCCCCACCTTGTCGAAATAATGGACGAGAAGGAAAAAATCTACGCTCAAGCCGAAATGAGCGACGAGGACGGAATACGCATCTGTGAACTTGAGGATGAATTTGCCGAAATGGACGGCTGGAGTGCCGAAAGCGATGCCGAGATACTTCTCAATGCCTTGGGTGTAAGCAATGAATTTCACTACTTGCACATGAAAGAGCTTTCGGGTGACATGAAAGTCAAAGTGCTTTTAGCTCAGGCTCTTTTCGGCAATCCCGATATTCTTCTTTTGGACGAGCCTACAAACCATCTTGACGTAAAAGCTATAGACTGGCTTGAAAACTTCCTTTTAAACTTTGAAAATACAGTTATAGTCGTCAGCCACGACAGACACTTTTTGAACAAAGTCTGCACTCACATAGCGGACGTTGACTTCGGTAAAATAACAATGTATGTCGGAAACTATGACTTCTGGTACGAATACACTCAGATGGCACAGCGTCAGATGAGAGAGCAGAACAAAAAGACCGAGGCAAAGATGAAAGAACTTCAGGAGTTTATAGCAAGATTCAGTGCCAACGCATCTAAGTCAAAGCAGGCAACAAGCCGCAAGAAACTTCTTGATAATCTTGTGCTTGAAGATATGCCCGTATCGTCAAGACGTTTTCCGTTCATCGAGTTTAAGCCCGACAGAGAGATAGGCAACGACCTTCTCACCGTTACGGGTCTTTCAAAGACAGTCGGTGACAGAAAGGTGCTTGACAATGTTTCATTCACGATAAGACCCGATGAAAAGGTCGCTTTTGTCGGAACAGATGCCGTTGCCAAGACGACTTTCTTCAAGATACTTGTCGGTGAGGAAGAACCCGATGAGGGAACATTCAAGTGGGGCGTTACAACAAGTCAGGCTTACTTCCCGAACGATAACTCGTCATTCTTTGACGGCTGTGAAGATTCTCTTATAGACTGGGTAAGAAATTACTCGGATTTGCAGTTTGAAACGGACGTAAGAGGCTGGCTCGGCAGACTCATGTTCTCAGGCGAAGAGGCAACCAAAAAGGCAAAGGTGCTTTCGGGCGGTGAGAGAGTTCGCTGTATGCTCATCAAGATGATGCTCAGCGGTTCAAACGTATTGATACTCGATGAGCCGACTAACCACCTTGATCTTGAGTCGATAACTTCTCTTAACAACGCTTTAATAAAGTTCCCCGGAGCTGTTTTCTTTACTTCTCACGACCACCAGTTTACACAGACGGTCGCAACGAGAATAATCGAGTTCAAACCCGACGGTACTGTCTATGACAGAGTCGAAACCTATGACGAATACCTCGAAAAGAACGAATTAAGCGAGGAAAAGGCTTAATTTGACCTAAAAAGAGGGTCGGTACGACTATGATTTTGGTCAGAATATAAAATTTCATAAAAGTACTTGATATTTAGGCTACTTAGTGATATACTTATACAGTAAGAATTAAGGTTCGAGAGTGGGTTTGCGCCCGCTCTCGTTTGTTTGTAGAACGAAATGAAAGGAGTGCTGACATGGCAAAGGGTAAAGGTGGTAACACCGTCGCTACGGTCAGACAGCTTGTTGAACCATATGCAAGTGAGCTTGGACTGACGATTTGGGACGTGCGTTTTGAAAAAGAGGGTGCGTCTTGGTATCTTAGAATTTTCATCGACAAGGAGGGCGGTGTTGATATTGATGACTGCGTTGATTTCAGCCACGCTATTGACAAACCTCTTGACGATGCCGACCCGATCGAGCAAAGCTACTGTCTTGAAGTCAGCTCTCCCGGACTTGAAAGAGAGCTTGTCCGTCCGGAGCATTTCGAGAAGTGCTTAGGTGAGAGCGTACTTGTAAGACTCATAAGACCGATAGACGGTCAAAGAGATTTTGTCGGTACGCTTGAAAGCTTCGATGAGGGAAACATAACGGTCAGACTTGATGACGGTTCGGGTTTCAGCTTTTTGAAGAAAGAGGCATCATGGGTCAAGCTCAATGACTACGCAGAATAACAATTTGAAAATATACGGAAAGGATTGATCGGCAAAAATGAGAAAGGTTAAGAAAAACAGCGAGGTAGACGAGCAGGAGCAGATGAACAAAGAGTTCTTCGAGGCAGTAAGACTTCTTGAAGAACAAAAAGGCATATCAGCCGAATATCTTTACGAAAAGATAAAGGCGGCTATAATTTCGGCTACGAGAAACACATATCAAAACAGAGATATAGTTGTTTGCGATATCGACCCTGAAAATCAGAAAATGAGAGTATACGTTAAAAAGAACGTAGTAGAAGAAATCGAGGACGAGATAACAGACCTCACACTCGAAGAGGCAAGAGCATACGATCAAAACGCAGTTATCGGCGGTACGGTCGAGATTCCTCTTGAAACGAAAAAGTTCGGAAGAATCGTCGCTCAGACTGCTAAGTCGGTCATAAGACAGGGTATAAGAGAGGCGGAAAGAGAGCTTGCAAACAAGGAGTTCGCTTCAAGACATCACGAAGTTGTCACAGCCAAGGTCATTTCCGTTGACTTAAATTCAGGCGATGCGAGAATCGAAATCGGCAGAGCGCAGGGCTATCTTTCAAAAGCAGACCAGCTCCCGAACGATGACCTTAAAGCAGATCAGCTTATCAAGGTTTATGTTGCAAGCGTTGCAACAGACAACGGAACATCATACGCAAGCATTTCAAGAAGACATCCCGGTCTTGTCAAGAGATTGTTTGAAACGGAAGTTCCCGAAATATATGACGGCACTATCGAAATCATATCTGTTTCAAGAGAGGCAGGTTCAAGAACGAAGATCGCTGTCAAGTCAAATGACGAAAACGTCGATGCAGTCGGCTCATGCATAGGCCCGAGAGGCTCAAGAGTCGCAAATGTCGTTGATGCACTTTGCGGTGAAAAGATAGACGTTGTAAAATACAGCGATGATCCGTCAGAATACATCGCAGGCGCACTTGCTCCGGCAAACGTTATAAGCGTAACGGTTGACCCCGAGGGTGCAAGAACCTGCACGGCTGTCGTACCCGACAATCAGCTTTCGCTTGCTATAGGCAACAAGGGTCAGAACGTAAGACTTGCCGCAAAGCTTACGGGCTGGAAAATAGACATAAAATCAGAATCACAGGTCTGATAACAGCATAAAAAAATCCGAGGGGTGATAACAGTGAAGCAAAAGAAAATACCGCAAAGAAAATGTATGGGTTGCGGTGAAATGTTCAACAAAAACGAACTTGTCCGTGTAGTCAAGTCCAAGATAAAGGACGCAGACGGTGATGAGTACGAAATATCGCTTGACCTGACAGGCAAGAAGTCCGGCAGGGGAGCATATGTCTGTAAGAAAGCCGAGTGCCTCAACAAGGCAAGAAAGGCTAAAAGAATAGAACGTTCGCTTGATTGCGTTATCCCCGATGAGGTTTATGACCGAATGGAACAGGAGCTTAAAGATGAATAATAAATTTCTGTCCCTTTTGGGAATGGCGAGAAGAGCGGGAAAATTAAGCTTAGGTCACGATGCTGCAAAAAGTTCTGTGGTTTCGTCAAAAGCCAAGCTTTGCATACTTTCAGCCGACACTTCCGACAGGCTTAAAAACGAGTTTAAAAGCTTATCGGAATCCGACACTTCAAGCGTACCCGTTATTATCACCGATTGCACCATGTTCGAATTAGGTCATGCCGTTGGGTCTAAGGCAGGAGTCATCACAGTCAATGACCAAGGTTTCGCACAAAGACTCGAACGGCTTTCACAAGACGGCGATATAGCCTAACATAAGGAGGAAAAACTATGCCGAGAGATAAATATAAAGTACACGAATTAGCTAAAGATTTTGACATAAACAGCAAAGAGGTCGTCGAGATACTCACTCAAAACGGCTTTGAGGCTAAAAAGTCAATGACAGCTCTTGATCCCAACGAGCTTGATTTTCTCTTTGACGTCATAACCGCTAAAAACTCAGTCGAATCATTCGACAAATACTTTGCGGCAGGCAAAAAGGAAGAAGTTAAGGAAGAACCCGTAAAGGAAACAAAGAGCGAAGAAAAATCGGAAAAGAAGTCCGAGAAGAAATCGGATAAAAAGAGCGAAAAGAAGCAGGAGAGCAAAAAGCAGGAAAGCAAGGCATCGGATAAAAAGAGCGCCGAAAAGTCCGCTGAAAAGCCTGCCGAAAAGCCGCAGCAAAAAGCTAAGGACGATCATAAGATACAGTCAAGAACAAAGGGCGAGGCAAGACGTGTTGACACAAGAGCCTCAAACGTAAACCTTGACAAGTACAATGAAAAATATGACGAAATGGCATCTTCAAGCACAAGAGGCAAGGAAATGGGTCCGAACAAGCAAAAGCTTAAGCAGAAGAGCCAGCAGTACAACAAAAAGAGAGGCAAGAGAGAAACCGAGGCTGAAAGGCTCAAGAGAATCGCAGAGGAAAGAGCCAAAAGACCGCAGATCGTCGTTAAAGTCGGCGATGAGATCACAGTCGGTGAACTTGCATCTCAGCTTAAAATGACAGCTGCCGAGGTCATCAAAAAGCTCTTTGCTTACGGTGTTATGGCAACAGTCAACGAAGTTATCGACTTTGATACAGCCGAAATAGTCGCAACCGAACTCGGTGCAAAGGTTGAAAAAGAAGTCGTTGTCACGATTGAGGACAGAATCATTGATGACAGTGAAGATAAGGAAGAAGATCTTCAGCTTAGAGATCCTGTTGTTGTTGTCATGGGTCACGTTGACCACGGTAAGACATCTATCCTTGACGCTATCAGAAATACAGAGGTCACAGCTACAGAGGCAGGCGGTATCACACAGCACATCGGTGCTTACAGAGTCAACTGCGGTGGAAAGAGAATCACTTTCCTTGACACTCCGGGTCACGCAGCCTTCACCGCAATGAGAGCCAGAGGCGCTATGGCAACGGATATAGCGGTTTTGGTCGTTGCCGCAGATGACGGTATCATGCCGCAGACGGTAGAGGCTATCAACCACGCAAAGGCAGCCGAAGTTCAGATAATCGTTGCCGTAAACAAGATGGATAAGCCCGGTGCAAACCCCGACAGAGTTATGCAGCAGCTTACGGAATACGGTCTTGTACCCGAAGAATGGGGCGGTGACACTATCTGTGTTCCTGTTTCGGCTAAGACGCACATGGGCATTGATTCACTTCTTGAATCAATACTTCTCGTTGCGGAAATGGCAGAGCTTAAGGCTAATCCCAACAGACCCGGTAAGGGTGTTGTCATTGAGGCAAGACTTGATAAGAGCAGAGGTCCGATCGCAACACTTCTTGTTCAAAATGGTACTCTCAGATCAAGCGATATAATCGTTGCCGGAACATCGGTAGGTCGTGTTCGTGTTATGACTAACGACAGAGGTCAGAAAGTCAACACAGCAGGTCCGTCTGTACCCGTTGAGATAATGGGTCTTGCGGAAACACCGAATGCAGGTGACGCATTCAACGTTGTAAGCGATGAAAGACTTGCCCGTGAGCTTGTTGAACAGAGAAAGCATCAGGCAAAGCAGGAGCAGTTCAACTCATACCAGAAAGTTACACTCGAAAATCTCTTCTCCTCAATGCAGGAGGGCGAGATGAAAGAGCTTAAGATAATCGTCAAGGCTGACGTACAAGGCTCGGTTGAGGCTGTTAAGCAGAACCTTGAAAAGATATCCAACGAGGAAGTCAGAGTTAAGGTCATTCACGGTGGCGTAGGTGCAGTCAACGAGTCCGACGTTATGCTTGCAGGTGCATCAAACGCTATCATTGTCGGCTTTAATGTACGTCCCGACCCGGTTGCACAGGCAAACGCAGAGCGTGACGGCATAGATATGCGTATGTACAGAGTTATATATGACTGTATCG
>CAYWDD010000072.1:0-7132 GCA_964456935.1 uncultured Faecalibacterium sp.
CCTACGGCTCGGGAGTGCACGGCTTTACCGCTCCGCCCACTTCGTGGGCGGGTTCTCACCACCACACCATACAAAAACAAACAACTACCCCGATTTCACGGTCTTGACAAATCGTTAAAAGTTTGTTAAGATATTAGAGATCGGGGGCTTTAAATATGAAGAATATCTCTGCATCTGTGCCTAAACTCACTATGTGTGAGAGAAAAATTATTTTCGCTTACTTGGAACTTATATGTGAAAACAGCATCGACAAGATAAGAGTTTCCCAACTTTGTAAAATTGCCGGTGTCAATCGCTCTACATTTTACCGTAGCTTTTTTGACATATACGATCTTGAAGAAAAGCTTGAAAAGTATTTCATTGACTCGATGGTTTACTTCTGGGCAAGCAACGATTTCGGCTATTTCAATGCCGGAAGTTACATACTTTCAGTAAGTAAACTTGAGGCGGCAACCGGTTTTGACCGTGAATTATTTGACCGTACCTTAAATTCGATGAAATTTGACAAAAGGCTTGCCGGCGAAATGTTCACAAAGCTATTTGAGGCAATAATGGATTCGGTTGACGAAGATATCCGCAATGACGAAAAGCTTAAAAATGTTCTTAAGTTTATACTAAACGGCTCAATATTCTATTATCTTTACGATCCATCGGCTTTTGATTACGATGTAATAGATGAGTTTGAAAAAATAACATCTTGTATTTTTTCAAACTTTATAGCAGAGGCTAAAAATAAATCCGAATTTTCCGTACCGATAACTACAGGAAAGAAAACCGATATTTATGCCAAGAACAAAGAAAGACTCAGCGTTATGAAAACCAAAAAGAGTCTGAGGGCGGCTTTCTTTGAACTTTCGACTAAGAAAGACAGCGGCAAAATAACAGTTTCGGCGCTTTGCGAAAAAGCGGAAGTGAGCCACGCAACATTTTACAATCACTATAGCTCGATCGAAGATTTCATTTCAAAAATCAAAGAAGACGTTATAGACACTTCCGTGAATATCGGGTACAACATATATTCATCCATGGACGCAGGCACTTTGGACATAACGGATTTAGCCTCATTTATCGCAAAATGTCAAGCTAATTTCGCAAAATTCCCTACAATGAACAGTGCCTCAGTTCTTGAACTGCCCCGTGAATTTTCCAAGCGCTTTTGCAAATACATGGACGAATCGTATGACTGCATTTTCGATTCACATCTCGCATTCAGCATCATCTGTAACTGTGCTTTCTGCTCTCTTATTATGCCGTGCGACGGAAACTCTCTTTCGCTTGAAGCCGTTATGGGCATTGCATATCAGGCAGTCCTGTTCCTGTTTAAAAGAAAAGAATAACTAAAACCGAGTACAATTTTAAATATTGTATTCGGTTTTTGATAATGGAGAAGTTATGATAAGTTATCTATATTCAAAAGAGATTTTTCTAAGAATCTATCCGAACAATGACATTCAAGCTGTAACAGAAAGATATATAAGGGAAAATGAAAAGTCAATCATAAAAGCCTTAAAGCGTTGTCATAGCGGAAATTGGCAACGGTTTCTAAATAAAGACCCCATGTTTAAACTGGCACTAATCTATTCGTACTTGCCCTATATTAAGTCAAAATATGATAAAAGCGGCATTTCAGAAGATATTTTCTTTGACACAATGAGCGATATTAAAATTTGGATAGACGACTACATCCAAAAAAGCGGAAAGATCGGGTTGAAAGAACTAAATTGGATAATTCATCATATGAACATGAACTTATTTAAGGTAGGCAGACTTCAATATCAAAAATCGGTTTTTCCTTATAAAAAGCAATATATAAATAACGGTATCGAAATAAAATATAAGGATAAAGTTTGGAGCGTGCATATACCTCGTGGTGAAAAGCTCAATGCACGGTTATGCGAAGAATCTTTCGACCGATTCGAAAAATTTGCAGAAAGATTTGTGCCGGAATATCCCAAAGATAAATTTGTCTGCAACAGCTGGTTTTTGTATCCCGAAAACAAGTCTTTCATGTCCAAAAGCAGTAATATCATTACTTTTGCAAAAATGTTTGATTTGATTGAATCGAAAGAATACCCGTCTATAACATATAGATTCATATTCAATGCAGATATCAACAATAAAAAACTTACGGAACACAAAAAGCGTTTCGGAAATTACGGTTTTATTGAAAATCTGCCTAATGAAACATCATTGCAAAAAAGCTGTATTAACTATATCCTAAACGGCGGAAGTTTAGGCGATGGATTCGGCGTGAAGATATAGTTTGGTTGGAGAAGCCGTCCGCAGGGCAGGCGGAACGTTGAAACTGCCCCGCCCATAGCCCGCAACTGCTGCCGCAGTTGCGGGCTGCTCTTTCATTAAAATGCAACAATTCACTCAAAAATGTAAACTTTTGGATTTGTACAAAATTATTGTTTATTGACCTGATTTTTTGTGCATTTTATAATAACATTGTTGGATTATCCGGAAGTTTGCCATGCGAGATCGGCATTTTCCCGATAATCACATTCAAGTACCGTAAATTAAAAGGAGGTTATTCTAATATGAAGAAGGTACTGTCAATCATTCTTGCAGCGGTTATGATGCTTTGCGTCCTGCCCGTTTCGGGTATTGCCGCTGACTACACACCGGCAACAGGATATGCCGCTTACGACAGCGATAAAATAGCCGCAAAAGATGCCGACTATATCGCATCACTTACGGCTGACCAGATCGCCGGAATCATTCTCGACTATGTTGACGCTTATCTTGCAGACGTTGACATCGACATTAATTACAACGGATTCGAGATCAACACTCTCGATATGCTTGATGTCAATTCTCTGACAAGCTGGGGTTACGATGCTATCAGCAACGATCTCCTCGGCGGTGACTTTGATAAGCTCGACGCTGCGGCTCTTAAAGGTCTTTCAAGAAACGGCGGCGACGTCAACTACATTCTCGGTGTTATAAAGTTCCTTTCGGACAACGCCGACATTTTCGGTAAGGTATTTTCATGGGACAACACAGCCGAAACTTTCGACTGCGGTAAAGTCGGCGAATACCTTATGACTCTCACAGAAGATGACGAATACTATAAAGCAAGAGTCATCTATGAAAAGTACATACTTTCAGGCGACATTAAATCAGCTCTTGCAAACGAGGTTGCAAGAGAAACGGGCTACACTATCCCCGACGGTGAAACTCTCGATGCAACTATCAGCAATGTTTCAATCAATTGGGTTGCAGGTCTGTTACAAAAAGCAGGACTTCTCTCCGATGCAGGTGTCGCAAAACTTAAGGCATACGACCTTAGAAAGAACGATATTTACTATCACGTTAAGAATCTTGTTGCTCTTCTTCAAAGCGACAATGAAGTAGCCGAAAAGACTTACTTCACATATTATCTTGATTCTGTCATCAGAACAGCTCTCAAGACAGCTCTCGGCTTTACACCCGTAGTCGGCAGCGATTCCGACAAAGCTGTTGCCGAGTTCAAGGCCACATACAAAGATCTCGCATCACTTTACGCTATCTCGGGCGGTACTGTAAATTACAGAGCAGCCGACGGTACATATTATCAGTTCGTTATAGCTGAGAACGGAACAATCGCCTCGGCTAAAGAACTTACTTGGGAAAATTCTCTCGGTTATGACTTCGAACTTCCCGTTGTTGACATCTTCACAGGTGCAAACGACAAACTCGTTAAGGAATACAAACCGACTTCAACAAACGTTGACGACTACACACCGACTATCTATACGGCATATGCCGCACAGATTCCGGAAGAAATGAAAGCAAACGTAAACGTTTCGGCTGACGCTGTTCCCACAGAGTTTGCAAACATCATCTCAACAGCATCTTCCATCGCTATGCAGGACTACCTTAAGGTATTTGTAAAGCAGGGCGACGATGTTAAACTCGATACAACTATCTCGTTTGCGGAAGTTGAGGCATACGCAGAGGCAGAGGCTCTCAAGATGGCTCAAAATGCTGCCGCTCAGTTCAGCGGTATGGTAAATGTTGATGCAGTTGACATTACTCTTAACTATACAGGCTATGCTACAGACGATGAATTTGTTTGCGTTGTTGATGCTACAGCCGCAGTCACACTTTCAGGCTCAATGGCATCTTTCGCTCAGTCCACAGTTGACAGTATGGTAGCAGATATGCTCAAAGATCCTATCGCTACAGTCGTTATGGACAATCTCAGCGGCAGTGATACGGATATCGCAGGTCTTATTGATCTTGCTAACTTCCTTGACACAGATTTCGCTGTAGATATGGGTGTTATCGACTTTGCAGGCAATTATGATGCGTACAACGGTGTATTCGGTCAGGTAAACAGAGTTCTCTGTGACCTTCTCGAAATGCTCCTTTCAGATGACGGCTATGAATCTCTTGATCTTACAGAGGGCGGCAACAAGTATCTCACAGCTAACCTTGAAAAGCTCTGCGATAAGGGTGAAGCTCTTCTCAATGCTGCTAAGCAGGTTATCAGCGGTGACGAGTTCAACGCTCTTGTAGAGAGCATGAACCTCAGCGACCTCTTTAAGTCATCACACGGCTTTAATGCCGACATGATTTACAACCTTGACTTCTCAAGCGTTGAAAATCTCTATGTATGCTTTATTAAGCTTGCTTGCGACTTCCTTGATGATGAAGAACCCGGCGTACTTCATGACGTTCATATGCTCATTGAAGATCTCGGCACTCTTGATGCTATGGCAGTCGTAATCACAGATTATGCAATTGCAAAAGCTACAGATTCTACAACAACTTACGAATCAATTTCTACGGTTTCCGACAATGTTGACGCTAAGAATGCTATTATGACAAAGCTTGTTACTTGGGCATTCGGAGCAGAAATAGGCAATGACTGGGAAAAAGGTCTTAACAAGGTCGTTGACGGCATACTCGACCTCACAGACGGAATCATTCTTATTTCCGACGATATCGACAGAAATGCAAATGTATTTGATAAGATCAGTGCATTGGCAAATGCCGTTCTTCCCATCGGCTCATTCTTCTCAAACAGCAAGGGCAACGGTTATGCAGTTGACGTTAAGCACATCGTTAACGACATAATCTTCACAGACGCACTTGCAGGCGATATGGACGATCTTCTCGGACTTGTCGAAACATCAGTTAAGACAGAGGACGTTGCCAAGGGTGTAAGCGTACCTTATGCAATTCTTAAGGCACTCGATAAGGCTGTCGGTTCAATGCTCCCCGGCACTATCGCAGTTGAAAAGTACACAGACTCAGTTAAAGTATTTGACGACTTCATGTCATCATCTAATATGCAGCTTGTAGGTGCAAGAGCAATAAAGGCTCTCGAATCCGTCAAGGCTGATTTCGTACCGGCAGCTCTCCTTCTTCTTAAGGGCTTTGACAAACTTCCCAAGCTTGTATTTGCCGGTTGTACACATGAAAACACAACAGATATCGCAGCTATCCCCGCTACCTGTATCACAACAGGCTACACAGCAGGCACAAGATGTAAAGACTGCGGCAAGTGGCTTTCAGGTCACGAGGCAACAACGGCTGATGCTGTTCATGTCGGTCCGATCGAAGATATAGCAAAGGTCGATGCTACCTGTACACAGGCAGGTCACACAGCAGGCAAGAAGTGCTCAGCTTGCGGTACGGTCATTTCGGGCAACGAAACGATCGCAGCAAAGGGTCACTCCTACGGTGCATGGACAGTTCAAAAGGCTGCTACTTGTACATCAACAGGCGTTGAAATAAGAATGTGTGCTTGTGGTGACACTCAGACAAGAGAAATCGCTATGGTTGCTCACACTCCGAAAGCTAACCCCGGTTATGCTGCAACTTGTACAGCAGACGGTCGCACAGACGGAACAGTTTGTGCTGTATGTAACAAAGAACTTACAGCACAGCAGGTAATACCGGCAACAGGTCACACAGACGCAAATGGTGACAACACATGTGATACCTGCGGTGCAACGATTAAAAAGCAGAGCTTCTTTGATAAGATTAAAGCATTCTTCCGGAAAATCGGTGACTGGTTTAGAAATCTTTTCAAGTAATATAAGTTTTTCCTCATAATGTCAATGTTCTAATGCAATGAACCAAGGCTGTCCACGAAGTGGGCAGCCTTGGTTTTGCCGCCGAACGCCCGAAGGGCGAGAGGCGGTATAGGACGCAAAAGCGTCCGTAGCGACCGCAAGGGGCTCGATGCCCCTTGCGGTCGCAATTGCAGGATTTAAAATTTAAGATAAAAGCCCAAAAAGGCGAAGTTTCGTTGACTGACATAGTGATAATATGTTATAATTTCTTGAATAACGTTTACGGAGAGTATTATGGAAGTTTTAAAAGCTAATCAATTCGGAATAAAACCCGAAACCGACATATCAAAACAATTAGTAAAGCTTTTTGAATATGTTAAAGAAAACAGGTGCGAAAAAGTTGAGTTTGAATCGGGAATTTATTATATAGATTCGCAAAACTGTGAAAAGCATATTTTTCACATAACAAACACAGTCGGTGACAATGAGTTTACAAAAGAAGAAGTCCCACATTTGATGGCAGTGGCATTTTACTTAGACGGCATCGAAAATTTAACCGTAAACGGAAACGGTGCAATATTTATAATAAGCGGAAAACTGACGAATGTTGTACTTGAAAACTGTAAAAACATAACATTTAAGAATCTTGAAATCCGTCATTCTTCCCCCGATATGCATGAATTGACCGTAACGAATAAGAACATTTTCAGCGTAGAATTTGAGACTGACACCGATACAATGATAAAATTTGAAAACAAAATCCCATTCTTTGCAGGCAAAGATTATCATTATCCTGTCAACAAAAATGCCACAACAGCACGATGGATTCCGAGAATAAGGATAGATTCGCTTTCAAGAGCGGAACGTGTCAAACATCCGTTATCGGGTGCGTTTCGATATGTTAAAACCGACATCGGTTTTAAAGCTTATTATTTGAATACTTCAAGATTTAAAGTCGGTGACAGTTTCTACATCTATGATGTTCGCAGGCAATATGTCGGAATTTTCGTAAACAAATGTGAAAATGTTATTTTAAAAAACGTCAACCAAAGATTCAACTACTCATTGGCTTTGGTTTTGCAAGACAGCAAGGATATAACTGTCACAAACTGTGCCTTTTC
>CAYWDD010000073.1:0-7094 GCA_964456935.1 uncultured Faecalibacterium sp.
AATACTTTTGTTTCGGTTAAACTATTGTCATATCAAGCTTACTGCTAAATCGAACCCTGCATTCGTGCAGCCTGCAAAGTGTTTGCTTTGCCTAAGTTGTTGCAGCGGGGCGGGAGCTTGGCACCTATGCACGCCTGCGACGCACATAGGTACGCAATCTCCCGCCTTAACGCTCGCTTCGCTCGCTAATTTCTCCCACCAACCCTTGTATTAACCCGAAAGAAGTGGTAAAATATGAAGAAACGTTACAAAGGTAAAATCTTTGTTCTGATAGCCTCTGCTATAGTCCTTGTAATCTCCGTAAGCTACGGTGTTTTCTATCATTATTACTCTATGATGAACTATCAAGATGAGGACGAGCCTATACTGTCATCATATGAATCCGAAACGGACGGTGAGCTTTCCGACAGCGATAAAGACATCATAGACGACATGGAAGATATGATAGAAAGCAACAAGGACAACACTTCTCCTTTAAGCTCCGACAGTGTTTATAACATTCTTCTCATCGGTACGGATTCAAGAGGAAGTGACAGAGGTCGCTCGGACGCTATGATTCTGGTGTCGATAAACACAAAGTCCGAAAAGATAGTTTTAACTTCGTTTTTGCGTGATATATATTTGTATATCCCGTCGGTCGGAAATAACAGGCTCAATGCCGCATATGCCTACGGCGGTGCATCACTGCTGATGAAAACCCTGACAAGAAACTTCGGGATAGAGATAAACAACTACGCTCAAACAAATTTCTTCTCTTTTATCAAGATAATTGATGCCTTGGGCGGTGTCAGGCTTACGGTTACTGCAAGTGAGATAAAAGAGATAAACAAAAACTTAAAGGAAATAAACCGCTTACAGGGAAAATCCGAATCCAAAGATTCTTTGTCCGTGTCGCAGTCGGGAAGTGTACTTTTAAACGGAAGTCAGGCTTTAGCGTACGCAAGGATAAGATATATCGGAACGGATTTCGGCAGAACGGAACGTCAGCGTAAAATACTTTCGGCTTTGATAACTTCATTTAAGAACGCAGGCATAAAACAACTTACGTCACTTATGACAAACGTTTTACCCTTTGTCAGTACAAACTTAAAACAAAGCGATATACTAAAGCTTATATCAAATGTCGGTGCGTACTCAAAATATCAAATCAAAAGTCAGAGCATTCCCTCAAACGGAACTTATTCGTTTGTGACGATAAACAAAATGTCCGTCATAAGCGTTAATTTCACAAAGAATAAGCAAATACTCAAAGATACAATTTACGGGTAGGTATAAACATGGACAATTTTTCACAAAAACAGCAAAGAGCCGAGGAACTTCGCCTTATAATCAATTATCACAATAAGAAATATTATGAGAACGACGCTCCCGAAATAGAGGACTTTGAATACGACAGACTGATGCAGGAGCTTATTAAGATCGAGGAAGAATTTCCCGAACTTATCACAGCCGATTCTCCCACTCACCGTGTCGGAGGCAAGGCGGACGGACAGTTTTCACCTGTCGAACACACAGTCGTAATGGAAAGCCTCCAAGACGCATTTTCAAAGGAGGACATCAGAGATTTCGACCAACGTGTACGCTCGGTCGTCAGCGATCCCGTGTATGTCGTTGAGCCGAAGATAGACGGTCTTTCCGTTTCGCTTGAATATGTAAACGGAGAGTTCGTGCGAGGCTCGACAAGAGGCGACGGCAGAGTCGGTGAGGACGTAACGGCAAACTTAAGAACGGTCAGAACCATTCCCCTCAAAATCAATACACCGTTGCCGTTCTTGGAAGTCAGAGGCGAAGTTTATATGTCGCATGAAGTTTTCCTTGACCTTGTGGAGGAACAGGAACTAAACGAAGAAAAGCCTTTCAAAAATCCGAGAAATGCCGCCGCAGGTTCACTAAGACAGAAAAATCCGAAAGTTACGGCAAAGAGAAAACTTGATATATTTGTCTTTAACATTCAGCAAATAGACGGTCACGAACTGATAGAGCATAAGCAGTCCATAGACTACATAAAAAGTCTTGGCTTTAACACTATACCTTTTTATAATGAATTTAACAGCATAGAGGACGCACTTGGTGAAATCGAACGTATAGGAAATATCAGAGGCGAATTGCCGTTTGATATAGACGGCGCTGTAATAAAGGTCAACAGCTTTTCACAAAGGCAGTCACTCGGAAGTACCGCAAAGTTTCCGAAATGGGCGATAGCTTTCAAATATCCGCCCGAGGAGAAAGAAACAACGCTTATTGATATTGAAGTTAACGTAGGAAGAACGGGTGTACTCACACCGACAGGCGTCTTTGAGCCGACAACTCTTGCCGGAACTTCCGTCAGCAGAGCAACACTCCATAATCAAGACTTTATAAACGAACTCGGCATACAGATAGGCGACAAAGTCATAATCAGAAAAGCCGGTGACATCATACCCGAGGTTTTGAAAGTCACACAGCATAACAGCGACAGTGTATATACTCTGCCGGAGTTTTGTCCGTCATGCGGTGCAAAGACAGTTCGTGATGACGGCGAGGCGGCTTTGAGATGCAATAATCCCGACTGCCCTGCACAGCTTTTGAGAGTGCTTATCCATTTTTGTTCAAGAGATGCAATGGATATTGACGGCTTAGGTGAGGCTCTTTTGGAAGTGTTCACCGAAAAAGAACTTATCAAAAGTCCGGCTGACATATATTCAATCAAAAGGGAAGAAATTTCCTGTATTGAGGGTCTTGGCGACAAGTCAGCCGACAACCTTATAAATGCGATAGAAAAATCAAAGCAAAACGATCTTTCAAGACTTGTTTTTGCCTTGGGTATCCGTCATGTCGGTCAAAAGGCAGGTAAGCTCTTGGCGGACAGATTCATTGACATCGACAGCATCATCTGTGCATCAAAAGAGGATATAGAACAAATCGAAGGTTTCGGTTCGGTAATGGCACAAAGCGTAAAAGATTATTTCAGCCAGCCCGAAAGCATAAAGCTTATAGAACAGCTTAAAGCGGCAGGGGTAAACATGAAATCGCAACGAGAGATAAAAGACGAAAGATTCAAGGGAATGACCTTTGTTTTAACAGGTACGCTGAGTAATTTCAAAAGGAGCGAGGCGGCTGAAATAATAGAAAGCTTTGGCGGAAAATCGGCTTCATCTGTATCAAAAAAGACAACTTATGTGCTTGCAGGAGAAGATGCCGGAAGTAAACTTAAGAAAGCGAACGACCTCGGAATAGAAGTCATCAGTGAGGAGCAGTTCGGTGAGATGATAAAGTAGGTTATAGGTGGTAGGCAGTAGGTTGCAAGCTTGAGTCTAATATCTTAACTTTACTTTAGCATTGAAAAAATGCAGCTAAAAAACGTGTTGCAGTCAAAACCGGACTTGACTAACGACATAAATCTAATATATAATACAAATGCTATTTTATAACACATGGAGGAATATTCTATGAAAAAAGAAATCGAACTCGATAAGAGTAAAAAAGTGTTCCCGATAATCTTGCTTGTTATCGGTGCGGCTCTCGGTGTAGCTCAGCTTATCACAAGACAGAACTTTGTAGCTGTGCTTTGCATCGCTTATTGCTGTATCATGTCAGCTGTCATTCTCGTAAGCTTGATAGCAAAGAAGAAAGTTTATCTTCACATGATCTTAGGCTATGCCGCCGCTAGCTTGGCAACTGTTGTTTTCCACGTTATCTGGGGAGCAGACGCAGGTTTCGGAGCGCTTACAAGCGGTAAAACAGGCTGGTCAAGTGCAGATCATCCGCTCATAACAGGTGAAGGCAACTTCTTTACAAGACTTCTGGGCAACCTTCTTCTGGTTCTTCCGACAGCACTTGCACTGTGGGGACTGTTCTTTATCGCAAAGAAAACATTCAAGAAGGCTAAAGTAAAAAGCGTTTCATCTTTTGTAACAAGCTTGCTTTTAGTTGCAACCTCGATTTTCTATGTTTTAACCATGAACATGAGATCCGAGCCTGTTACCGAAAGACTTTGGGAGGGTCACGACGACTATCTTAAAAACGTAGACAACAACACCCAAAACAAGCCTAACGTACTTTACATACTTATGGACGACTTGGGATACGGTGACGTTTCATTGAACGGTGCTATTTACGACACTCCGAATATCGACTCTATAGGTGAAAACGGACTTAATTTCACAAACTTCTATTCAAGCTATTCGGTTTGTTCACCCGCACGTTTTGCATCTCTTACAGGCAGATATCCCTACAGAGGATATGCAGACAACGTTATCTATCCGACAGTTAACTGCTTTACACCGTTTGCACAGACGAGAATATTTAACAGCGTTGAAATGCTCAACAACACAGACGGTATGCTCGGTGACGAAATCACTATCGCAGAGGTATTCAAGAGTGCCGGTTACAACACAGGCTGTTTCGGTAAGTGGCATCTCGGTGACTACGGTGAATATCTTCCGACAAATCAGGGCTTTGACTACTTCTACGGCAGCCACTATGTAAACGACATGAAACCGTTCTATCACGTTACGGAAGAAAACGGTGAATATACTATCGTTCACGGCACAGATGAGCTGAAAGACCAGTCAAACGCAACAAAGTGGATACACAAGGAAATAACGGATTGGATAACCGATCAAGTTCAAAACAGCGACGAGCCGTTCTTTGCTTATTACACTACACCGTGGCCTCATGCTCCCGTATATGTCGGTGATGAGTTCAAGGGTTCAAGCGGAATGGGTACATATGTTGACTGCGTAACCGAGTTTGACTATTACCTCGGTGAACTGTTCAACACGCTTGAAGAACTCGGTGTACTTGAGGACACTATCATCGTATTTACAAGTGACAACGGTCCTGCTCTTGAAGGCTCAACAGGTGATCTTCGAGGCGGAAAATATCTCGCTTACGAGGGCGGTCAGAAAGTGCCGTTCATGATAAGATGGGATAACAACAACGGTATATTCGAAAGCGGCGGAGAACGTGACCAGAGTGCGACTCTCGTTGACCTCTTCCCGACATTCATTGACCTTTGCGGTATAACAGGTAACAACGGTCAGACAAGCTATCTTCCGACCGACAGAGAGATTGACGGTGTTTCTATGATGTCGCTGTTAAAGAATGACGACGTTATACATGACAGCACAAGTCCTATCCTTCACATGAAACGTCGTAAAGTTAAGGCTATTCAGTACTCGGTAGCAACCGACGATATCTTAAGCCGTGACGAATACAAGGATTACGATTTTGACGTACTTAAGAACAACGACTACGTTACATTTAAGTATTTCAAGAGCATTCAGAACGACAACTCGGCTTTCTTTGACAAGTTCCGTAAGAATTGGCTTCACATTCTCACAGACGATGTGGGTGAAAACTACAACCGCACTCCGGTGTACCCCGAAATATCAGCCGAAATGAAAGCTCAACTTGAACAGATCCAGAAAGACTTCAAGGCAAATCCCAGAGGAACGGTGAAATAATATGCCTCCGCTTTCAATTATGATAAAGCCGGCATCGAGTCTTTGCAATCTCAGATGTAAGTATTGTTTTTACTGTGACGTTGCCGCTCAGCGTGAGGATTTCTCATTCGGCTGCATGACAAAGGAAACAGCGGAAAAACTTATACGTTCGGCTTTGAAGTTTGCAAACGGTGACAGCGTGGCTTTCGCTTTTCAAGGCGGTGAACCGCTGATAGCCGGAATGGATTATTTCAAGTTCTTCACCGAAACCGTCAACAAGTACAACATAAGCAACAGCGAGATTTTCTATAGCATTCAGACCAACGGAACGCTTGTTGATGCAGAATGGGCAGACTTCTTCACAAAGAACAAATTTCTTGTCGGCTTAAGCCTTGACGGTGACTACAAGGGCAACAGATTCAGAGTCGATCAGAACGGACAAAACAGCTTTTACAAGATAATAAAGGCAGCGGAGATATTCAAAAATCACGGTACGGAGTTCAACATACTTACGGTTTTGACGGGTGCTTGTGCCGACGATGCGGAGCGTATATACAAATACTTTCGTTCAAAGGATTTTCGCTATCTTCAGTTTATCCCGTGTCTGCGACCGTTCGGTGACAAAAGCGAAAGCGAACTTTACATGACAAGCGACCAATACGCAGATTTTCTTATCCGTATTTTTAACCTCTACGTCAAGGACTTCATGCGTGGAAACTACATGAGCATTCGCTACTTTGACAATCTGGTGCGTTTAAGCTTAGGGCAGCCGCCCGAACAATGCGGAGTTTGCGGTCACTGTACTCACCAATTTGTTGTTGAGGGAAACGGAAACGTTTATCCATGCGACTTTTATTGTACGGACGAATGGCTGCTTGGCAACATTAACTCGTCGGATTTAAAGGTGCTTGCAAACGGAAAGAAAGCAACACAGTTCATCAAAGAAAGCCTTAAAGTTCCGGAAAACTGTAAAAGATGCAGATACTTTCCTCTTTGCCGTGCAGGAGGCTGCAAAAGGCAGAGAGCGGATAGAGATTACTGTCAGGCTTATCAGAAGTTTTTCTCATCTTGTATGCCGCTTTTGAGAATGTTTAGGGCAGAGAAATAGCATTTCGAATGAGATAAACTTTATTTGATATTTTTGTTATTATATATTGATTTAACCTCCTGTTACAGCGAATGCGTTGTAACAGGAGGTTGTTTGTTGCAGTGGGGAAGCGGAGCGACCGCCGAAGGCGGTGAGCGGAGCGTAAGCGAGGACGCATGCAGCCGCCGAGCGTAGCGAGGTGGTGGCAAGTCCTCGCCCACTGCTGAAAAGTGCGATAAGTATAAACTTAAAGGCTGCACAGACCGAAATTCAGACAAGTAAGTACAGTTTTTGATTTTTAGTTCTGTCTATTTTGTGCAGTTTATCGCACAGTGAAAAAGCTGTGCTGTTGTTGTTCTGACTTTTAGTTTTTGCAGCCTTTGGATTTCGATGTTATTGCCAACTTTCCTGCAATGGGCGACGGCATCGGCACTCCCGCTCGCCTTGCGGCTCGGGGAGTACACGCTGCCGCCGCTTGCCGCCCCTTCGCCCCGGCACCCCACCCGTTTTCACCTTCAAATCCCCTCATTTCTCCCCGCTCTCCAAAAAATCATAACAATTTTTTACAAATTCGACAGAAT
>CAYWDD010000074.1:0-7076 GCA_964456935.1 uncultured Faecalibacterium sp.
CTTTTGAGCCATTTTTTGCACCTCCAAAATAATGTGGTTGATGGCGATACTGCTTAAAAATTTGCAATATCTCCCACAGGGACTCTGAATCCCTCATAATAATCATACAGTAAAACTGCAAATTATTCATGCTTTGTTGCTTATACAGCAACCTCAACTTGGTTAAGCTGAAGTTCAACGGGTGTTTCTCTGCCCAGCATCGAAATCATAACCGTGACTACCTCTTTTTCAAGATCAATAGCATCAACGACACCACTGAATCCATCGAAAGGACCGCTTAATACGTTGACGAGATCTCCTACCTTGTATTCGACCTCAATTGTTCTCTTTTCGATTCCGAGGGCAATTACTTCCTCGTCCGAAAGCGGAACGGGCTTACTTCCGGGACCTACGAAACCTGTGACGCCTCGTGTGTTTCTGATGACATACCATGCCTCATCGGTCATGGTAAGTTCTTCTTCGTCGAACTCGCCTTTCTTCTTATAGATACAGGCAAGTCTGACCATAACATAGCCGGGGAAAATTTTTCTCTCGACTTCACGGGTCTTATCGTCCTTGATTTCGGTGACGATCTCGGTGGGGATCTTGACCTCTAAGATCTGATCCTGCATCTTGCGGTTTTCAACGACCGTAAGAATGTTTGAGGCTACCTTGTTTTCATAGCCTGAGTAGGTGTGGATAACAAACCATCTGGTGTTATCAGCCATTGTGACACCTCCTGGAAATCAGCCGACTAAATTCGAGAAGAAACCGATGAATCCCGCAGCAGCATCAGCCGCTGTTGAACCTGCAGTTGTGGAAACAGCTTCTGCTGTTGTTTCGGCAACTGCCGCTGTTGTTTCTGCCGAGCTTGTGGCAAGATTTTGAAGACTTTGAATGATAAACGCAAGAAGATTGTCAATACCCATAACGACAATAGCGACCACCGCAACAACAAGTATAACGATACCTGTGTTCTTCATAACGGTCTTGCCATCAGGCCAGACGATCTTTTTGCTTTCGCCCTTAAAGTCTTTGAAAAAGCGTTTGATGGCTTTTCCCGCACGAACGAAGATGTTTGGCTTCTTGTCCTTCGGTTTGCTGCTGCCTTTGGCTGCTTTAGCTACTTTCGCCGCAGCCGCCTTTTTAGTGTCAGTCGTGGCCTGTTCGACTTCACCGGCAACCTTTTTCTTATCTTCAGCCATTACATTCTACCTCCCGATTACTTTGTTTCTCTGTGGAGAGTGTGCTTTCTGCAAAATCTGCAGTATTTGTTCATCTCCAGCCTGTCGGGATCGTTCTTCTTGTTTTTCATAGTGTTGTAGTTGCGCTGTTTGCACTCTGTGCAAGCCAATGTAACCTTTACTCTCATGACGGCACCTCCATTTTTAACGGATAATTACGCCCGACCGCAAACAACAAGGATTTTACGGTCAAACTGTTTTTAGGCCTCCCTCTGTTTCAGGCACAAAAATAAAGCCCTCTTTCAGAGGTGCTAATATATTATCACAATATGCAAGTAAGGTCAAGCTATTTTGCGAATTTTTTTAAATAATTTTTCAAGTGCTATATATAGTGGAAAGCGTAGTGCTTACCGCAAGTTATCATGGACGGCGCTCTCCTGCACCCCTTCGGGGTGCGTCGAACACCGTTGCCGCCCCTCCGCCCCGGCACCCCACCCGGCTTACCGCAAGCCAAAACAAAAAGCCGAACTTCACTTCGGCTTAAATTCTTCTCCGTTTATGAGGAAATCAATTGAAACATTAAAATATTCCGAGAGTTTGTTTAACATATCGAGGCTCGGGTCACGTTTTCCGTTTTCGTAGTGTGACAGTGCCTCACGGGAGATGTTCAAATCAAGTGCAACTTTTTGCTGGTTTAAATTATGCATTTTTCGCACGATTTTTAAGCCTTTCATATAAACACCTCTTGACATTATTGTAACAGTTCGTTACAATAATTATGTTACAGTTTGTAACATAATAAAATTCTTGGAGGTAGTTTTATGAAAAAACTCAACAAACTCACAAGCATTATTCTATCAGTGATAATGCTAATTGCGGTACTGCCGATATTTGACGTTGCTGCGGCAGATATCGTTGACAGCGGAGAGTGCGGAATCGGGCTGTCTTGGTCACTTGACAGTGACGGTGTACTTACCGTCAGCGGCGAGGGAGAAATGGAATTCTACGATGGCATGACCGGTCCTTGGTGCGACGATTACTGCGACTCTATTGAAACAGTTGTAATCGAAAACGGTGTAACAAACATTAACTGGTGCGCATTTTATGAATGCAGCAGTTTAGTAAGTGTAACGATTCCGGACAGCATAACAAGCATTGGTGATGATGCATTCAGTGGTTGTAGCAGTTTAGCAAACATATCAATACCGGACAGTGTGACAAGCATAGGTGACAGTGCGTTTAAAGGCTGTAGTAGCTTAACGAGCATAAACATTCCGGATGGTATAACAAAAATCGGTTGGTGTACCTTCTATGATTGCAATAGCTTAACAAGCATAACTATTCCGAGCAGCGTAACCAACATAGACGATTGGGCGTTCTGCGGTTGCACAGGTTTGACAAGCGTAATAATTCCGGACGGAGTGACAAGTATCGGAAGCTGTGCATTCCTCAGTTGCGACAACTTAACGAACGTTACAATTCCCGAAAGTGTAACATACATAGGCGAAAATGCTTTTATCACTGACAGTGACTTAGTAATCTACGGCTATACAGGCTCTGCCGCCGAAGCATATGCTGAGGAAGAGTGGATTGAATTCATCTCATTAGGAACTGCTCACACCCACACCTACACCTCAAAAGTAACCAAAGCCGCAACCTGCACAGAGGACGGTGTTAAGACATTCACTTGCTCATGCGGTGACAGCTACACAGAAACAATAAATGCTACGGGTCACAAAATAGTTAACACCCCTGCCGTAGCACCCACCTGCACAAATGCAGGCTCAACAGCAGGAACAAAGTGTTCGGTCTGCGGAACGGTAACGAAAGCACCTGCTACTGTTAAGGCTAAAGGTCATACATACAAGACGGTTACAACCAAAGCAACGCTTACGTCTAACGGCTCAACCGTTACAAAGTGTGCAACTTGCGGTTATGTCAAGTCAACTGTAACAATAGCTAAGATAAAGTCCGTAAGCCTTTCAAAGACTTCATTCACCTATAACGGCAAGGCTCAAAAGCCGACCGTTACAGTCAAAGACAGCAACGGAAAAACACTCAAACAAGGCACAGACTATTCGGTAAAAATCTCTTCAGGTCGCAAGAATGTCGGACAGTACACAGTTACCGTCACATTCATGGGTAACTACAGCGGAACAAAGAAGTTGACATACACGATAGTTCCAAAGGGAACATCTGTATCAAGCCTTTCAGCCGGCAAAAAGCAGTTCACCGCAAAATGGTCTAAACAGTCAACACAGACTTCGGGTTATGAGATTCAGTACAGTCTGAAATCCAACATGAAGAGTGCAAAGAGTGTTACAGTCAAGAAGAACAGCACAACTTCAACAACCGTTAAGAATCTTCAATCGGGCAAAAACTACTACGTTCGTATAAGGACATACAAGACGGTTAAAATTAACGGAAAGAGTACAAAGCTCTATTCATCATGGTCATCGGCAAAGAAAATAAAGACAAAGTAAAGTTTATAGACGGCAGCGAACCCGCCCGCGAAGCGGGCGGAACGGTGAAATTGCGTACCCCTGCGGCGAATAGCCGCAGGGGTACCGATTTTGCCGTTGAATCAGACCGAAATCAAACCGAAGGCTTACCACTGTAATCTAGCCTAAGTTTGCACCGGTAAACAAAAAGCGAACTTCACTTCGACTTAAATTCTTCTCCGTTTATGAGGAAATCAATTCTATTTGAAACTTTTGTGCAAATCCTCGAATATTGTATTGCAATTAGCCATACAATATGATATACTTTATCATAGAAAGGTAGGTGCTTTTTATGGCAACCAAAAGTGCAAATGTAACGGCTCGTATACAACCTGAAATAAAGCAACAAGCAGAGGCTGTTTTAGAGCAACTCGGACTTCCCGTTTCAGTGCTGATAGATACACTCTACAGACAAATTATCATAACAGGCGGTGTTCCTTATCCTCTCACTGTTCCGCAATTACCGACTCGTGACAGCATGACAGATGAACAGTTCGATAAAATCATGGAAAAAGGCTATAACCAAGCTAAAAAAGGTCAGTCAATTCCCATAAACAAAGCGTTCAAACAAATTCGTGAGGAAATTTAAAAATGGAATATGAAGTAACACTTACACCGCAAGCGATAGAGCAGATACAGGAGGCGGTATTCTATATTTCCCACACGTTGTTTGCACTGGAAACGGCAAAAAGTTGGGTAAATTTTTTGGAAAAAGAAATCGCATCTTTAAACACAATGCCGTTAAGGTATCCGCTAACAGAGGAAGAACCTTGGCATACACTCGGCATAAGAAAAATGCTTGTTAAAAATTTCCTTGTTTACTATCTTGTTGATGAAAATCAAAGACAAGTTTTTGTCATTGCCTTAATCTACGGACGGCGAGATCAGATGTCAGCCTTGTCAAATATGCCGTTAAGTTAGGCATAAAACATTATATACAGCTTTATACGTTTTTAATCCAAATCATAATCTTCCGTCCTGCCGATACAGGGCGGTTTTTATCTGAAAGCCTCATTCATAAATTTCTACACAACAACCGCCTGACTGCGTGGCATTTGCTTGCCTCTCGCAATCAGGCGGTGTGTACATTTAATTATTATTCTTATTTCTTGAACATCGGTCGAGCGACATATGTTGTGTGCAGGACTTCATGTGCCTTATGGCTGCCCGGCTCACCGAGATATTCCTTGTAAAGAAGCTTGATAGCCTCGTTCTCGTGTGACTTTCTCTTCGGGTTAGCTGCGTCTGCCTCGTAGAGAGCCTGTGCTCTTCTTGCCTTGAGATCAACGAAGTTTCTGACAACTGCGTGTTGGATAGGCTGACCGCCGCCGTTGATACAGCCGCCCGGACAACCCATTATCTCAATGAAGAGATACTCGCTCTCGCCGCTTCTTACCTTGTCCATGAGAACCTTTGCGTTCTTAGTACCACTGGCAACTGCGACCTTGATCTTTTTGCCGCCCACGTCATATTCTGCCTCTTTGATGCCGTTCATACCTCTGACTTCGGTGAAATCGACAACTTCGAGTTCTTTGCCCGTCAGCTTTTCAACTGCCGTTCTGAGAGCTGCCTCCATAACACCGCCTGTTGCACCGAAAATTGTCGATGCACCTGTTGACTCACCGAACGGCTTGTCAAACTCTTCATCGGGCAAGTGTCTGAAATAGATACCGGCACTTTCTATCATACGGGCAAGTTCACGAGTCGTTATGGCGATGTCAACGTCGGGATAGCCCGATGCCGCCTCGTCCTCACGCTTGGTTTCAAATTTCTTAGCTGTACACGGCATTACACCGACAACTACGATATTCTTCGGGTCAAGACCCATTTTCTCGGCATAATATGTTTTCATGACGGCACCGAACATCTGCTGTGGTGACTTGCACGATGAAAGGTGGTCAAGCTGATCGGGATAATAATGCTCACAATACTTGATCCAACCGGGTGAGCATGATGTTATCATCGGAAGTACACCGCCGTTTTGTACACGGTCGATAAGTTCGTTGGCTTCTTCCATAATCGTCAAGTCAGCCGCAAAGTCGGTATCAAATACCTTGTCGAAACCGAGTCTGCGAAGTGCGGCAACCATCTTGCCCTCAACGTTTGTTCCTATATGCATACCGAAAGCCTCACCGAGTGTTGCTCTGATAGACGGAGCTGTGTTGACGATGACGAACTTTTCGGGATCATTGATAGCCTCGAGTACCTTACCGGTATCGTCCTTTTCAACGATAGCACCTGTCGGGCAGTTTACGATACACTGACCGCAGGAAATACATGAAACGTTTCCGAGGTCGAGATCAAATGCCGACGATACATGAGTGTCAAAGCCACGGGCATTTGCGCCTATGACGGAAATTCCCTGTTGATCGCAAGCTGCGATACAACGGCGGCAAAGTATACACTTGTTGTTATCTCTGACCATGTGAGCCGCAGAGTCGTCAAAATCGTAGTGAGGTGTTGCACCTGCGAATGCGTTTTCGTCATCTACGCCGAACTCCTTGCAAAGCTGCTGAAGTTCGCAAGTTCCGCTGCGTACACATGAAAGACACTTCTTATCATGTGTTGAAAGTATAAGCTCAAGCGTGAGCTTCCTTGATCTTCTGACTTTTTCGGTATTTGTGAATATCTCCGTACCGTCTCTTTCGATCGGGTACACACAAGCGGCTACAAGACTTCTTGCACCCTTGACTTCGACCATACAGATACGGCAAGCGCCGATCTCGTTGATGTCTTTGAGGAAACAAAGCGTCGGTATTTCTATACCCACCATTCTTGCCGCTTCGAGAATAGTTGTGCCGTACGGCACGGTGAGATCCATATTGTTAATTTTAATATTAAGCATTCTTTCTTCCATTGTCGGCACCTCCTTATTCCTTAACTATCGCTTTGAACTTACAGCCGTCAATACATGCTCCGCACTTGACGCACTTGTTCGGATCTATTTCGAGTGCCGGAAGCTTCTTGCCGGGAGCAATATAATCGGTCTTCGTTATTGCACCTACGGGGCACTTTCTTGCACATACGCCGCAACCGAAACAGTTATCCTTAACGATCTTATATTTAAGCAGGTTCTTACATACACCTGCCGGGCACTTCTTGTCAACAACGTGAGCGATATATTCCTCACGGAAGAACTTGAGTGTTGCGAGAACAGGGTTGGGTGCTGTCTGACCAAGACCGCAAAGAGAGTTCTCTTTGATGTAATGGCAGAGTTCTTCTATCTTATCAAGGTCCTCTAACGTAGCCTTACCGTCTGTTACCTTGTCAAGCATTTCGAGAAGTCGTCTTGTACCGATACGGCAAGGTGAACACTTACCGCATGACTCGTCAACCGTGAAGTTGAGGAAGAACTTTGCGATATCGACCATACAGTTGTCTTCGTCCATAACGATAAGTCCGCCCGAACCCA
>CAYWDD010000075.1:0-7018 GCA_964456935.1 uncultured Faecalibacterium sp.
AGCAACATAAAAATGCGTTCTTTTCGATGGTAGTAACTCTCGTCGGAAAATCAAACTCACTTAACAGACGGCAGTAGGCAAAAGCCGACTCGCCGATCGTTTTAAGGTTGCTGTTTTCCGAGAAAATGACCGAAGAAAGCGAACTGCAAGCATAAAAGGCATATTCACCTATGGCTTTTACAGACCTCGGTACAGTAACACTGATAAGCTCTTTTGAATCACGAAACAAAGAAGGCGGAATTTCCGTCACACCGTTTTCTATCGTTACTTCTTTAATATATTTTGTATATGCACGCCAAGGAATATCATCGACCGAGGAATAGTCCGGAAACTCCCCTTTTCCCTCGATTTCAAGCTTTCCCGATTGCGTATTAAGGTTCCATTTTATATTTTCACCGCAAGCGCCTACATAAACTGCGGCTTTAGCCTCAAAATCTTTGCCTCTTTTATCGGGGTCGCTGACAAATTTAACCGTAAAGAAAACGGCAGTTATAAGCAATACCAACGACAAAATTGCAACGAATATCTTTATAGCTTTATTTTTCATTTTATGTACTCTCCGACATTTTACACATATAAAGCGAAAATAACACGGGCGGATAAATACTACTCTATCCGCCCGAATATGATTAAATTGATAATCAGATAGAAATTTCCTGTGCGATCTTATAAAGGTTGAGGTCAATGCCGCTCTTCATATTAAGTGCCTCATAAATATCAAAATCAAGCACCTTTTCTTTCTGCATTGCGACAACTCTGTTACCTATGCCCTGTTCAAGAAGTTCAACAGCTCTATAACCCATCTGGCTTGCTACAACTCTGTCCTTAGCTGTGGGTGAACCGCCTCTTTGAACGTGACCTAAAATAGTAGCTCTGCTTTCAACACCGGTTTCTGCCTGTATACGCTTTGCCATTTCATGTACACCGCCGATAGCCTCGGATACGATGATAACAAAGTGCACCTTGCCTGTCTTTTGTGTACGTTTCATTCTTTCTATAACATCTCTCTCGAAATCGTATTCGATCTCGGGAATAAGTATTGAAGTTGCGCCGCAGGCAATACCCGAATTAAGTGCAATATAACCTGCACCTCTGCCCATGACTTCAACTACTGCACATCTGTCATGAGATTCTGTCGTATCACGGATTCTGTCAACCATCTGCATAACAGTGTTAAGAGCTGTATCATAGCCGATAGTGTAATCACAGCAGCCGATATCATTGTCAATTGTACCCGGAATAGCTACACAGGGTACACCCTTGAGTGATAAATCTCTTGCACCTCTGAACGAACCGTCGCCGCCTATAACTACAAGACCGTCGATTCCTCTTTCTTTGCAGACAGCCATAGCTTTCTGCATACCTTCATCTGTCTTAAATTGAGGACTTCTTGCGGAGTAAAGAATAGTTCCGCCTCTTTGAATGATGTCCGATACCGAACGAAGATTCATCTCGTACATATCATTCTCCATAAGTCCGTTATAGCCACGGTTGATGCCGTAAACCTTCATGCCTTTTTCACAGCCTGCTCTTACAACAGCTCTGATTGCGGCATTCATGCCCGGTGCGTCGCCGCCGCTTGTCAATATACCTATAGTTTTCACAAAAAACTCCCCTTTTGAATGTATTTAACTCAGTGTTTTATTTTACACGTTTATACAAAAAATGTCAAGTATTTACAAACCGATACGGAAAAATTCTATCTTAAAACAACATTTTCTTCGCCCAAAAGCTTTTTAAGTTCGCTTACAAGCACATTATCGGGGAAAATTCTCTGTCTAAGCGTTGAATATTTCTTCGAATCGTTACAGTAAATGTACACAGGTTCGGATCCGTCAAAAATCGAAAGCAGATTTTCAACTTTTTTCTTTCTGCTGTAGTTTTCACTCGGAACTCTTAAAAACAGCCCTTTGCGTTTCGGCTTATTATTGTCACTTTCCGTGACGATATTACCGATTTCGGGTTTTGGACACGGAGTTACGACTGAGGCAATAACGGTCGGAGCTTTGTCCTCTCTCAAAGAAAGTCTGCCGTCAACAAAAATAACAGCACCTTTTCTTATGACCGACATTGACCTTTCGTAGACATTCGAAAACAAAATACATTCCATACTTCCTGCAGTTCCTTCAAGCGTGACAAAACACATAACAGAGTTGTTCTTTGTTGTTTTTGTCTGTATCTCACTTATCATGCCTAGTATTCTGACCTGTTCGTTATCCTTATATTTTGTTCCGTATTCCTCGTTGCTTCTTAAAATTTCGGATATTTTGTCCGCTTTGATTTTCTTTTCGACCTCTTCGTATTTTTTCATCGGGTGTCCTGAAAAATACAGCCCGGTCATTTCTTTTTCCATTGCGAGAAGTTCTGACTTTGTGTACTCCTCCAAATTCGGTGCTATCGGTTCATAACTTTCTCCGTACTGCGTTCCCGAATCGAAAAAGCCCATTTGTCCGAGTCCTCTTGAATGTTTATCACGGTCAAGCTCCGACAATATCTCGGGAAGAAATGAAAGCATCTGATGTCTGTTAAGTTCGAGTCCGTCTAAAGCACCGCTTTTTATAAGGCTTTCACACGCACGTCGGTTAAACTCTTTGCCGTATGTTCTTTTACAAAAAGAGTAGAACGTTTTGTATTCTCCGTTTTTCTGTCTTTCGTCAACTATTGCGGCAATATAGCCCTTTCCAATGTTCTTGATAGCTCTGAGTCCGAAATAGATATCACCGTCTTTTACCGTAAAGCCGTCATAACTTGTGTTGACGTTCGGAGCTTTTATCTTGATTCCAAGGCGGTTACATTCTTCTATATATTCGCTGACCTTGTCCGTGCGTTCAAGAACACTCGTAAGAGTAGCTGCCATTATCTCACACGGATAATAGCACTTTAAATATGCCGTCTGGTAAGCTAAGTATGCATAAGCCGCAGCATGGGATTTGTTGAAAGCATATTTTGCAAATGACGACATTTCATCGAAAATGGAGTTTGCGACTTCTTCACTGACTCCCCTCTTGATGCAGCCTTCACATTCGACCGTTCCGTCGGGATTTGTCAAGCCGTAAATAAAGTTGTGTCGTTCACTCTCCATTACATCAACTTTTTTCTTGCTCATGGCACGTCTTACAAGGTCTGCCCTGCCGTAAGAATAACCGGCAAGCTTTCTGCAAATCTGCATAACCTGTTCCTGATATACCATACAGCCGTAAGTGACGTCGAAAATATCTTTAACAAGCGGTGTTTTATATTTGATTTTTTCGGGGTGATGACTGTTTTCGATATATGTGTCGATTGAGTCGGCAGGTCCCGGTCTGTAAAGGGAAACGACAGCTATCATATCCTCAAGACTTTTCGGTTTAAGCCGCATCAAAACACTTCTCATACCCGACGATTCATATTGGAACACACCAGACGTTTCGCCTCTTGAAAGCATTGCGAATACTTTTTTGTCGTCAATGTCTATCTTTTTGATATCGAAATCGGGTTTCTTCTCTCTGACAAGCTTTTGTGCATAGTCAACCACAGTCAATGTCCTAAGTCCCAGAAAATCCATCTTTAAAAGACCCAACTGTTCAAGTGCGGTCATTGTGTACTGAGTGACGGGGATATCATCGTTGACGGCAAGCGGAACGTATGTGTCAACGGGGTTTTCGGTAATAACGACGCCTGCCGCATGAGTCGAAGCGTGCCTTGGCATACCCTCGACCTTTCTTGCGGTGTCGATAAGGTTTCGTATCTCGCTGTTCTCGTCATACATTCTTTTAAGATCAGGCGATGTTTCCAGTGCTTTATCTATCGTGATTTTAAGCTCGTTCGGAATAGCTTTTGCAACTACATCTGCTGTTGCATACGGCACTCCCAAGGCTCTTGCAACATCTCTTATAGCTGCTTTAGCCGCAAGTGTACCGAAAGTTATAATTTGAGCAACGTGATCGCTGCCGTATTTTTCGACAACGTAGTTTATAACTTCATCACGTCGGATATAACAAAAATCGACATCAAAGTCGGGCATACTGACACGCTCCGGATTTAGAAAACGCTCAAAAAGAAGGTCATATTTCAACGGATCTATCTCCGTTATTCCTATACAGTACGCAGCAAGACTTCCCGCACCCGAGCCTCTGCCCGGACCTACGGGTATATCGTTACTTTTAGCAAAGGATACATAGTCGTTGACAATAAGATAATAATCAACATACCCCATCTGATTTATAACACCGAGTTCGTAATCAAGCCTTTCGGTATACTCTTTAGGCGGATTTTCGCCGACCTTTTCCCTAAGTCCTTTGTAACACTGTTCTTTGAAATACTCAAAATGGTCGTCACAACCGGGTATATCGAAAAACGGGAGCTTTATCTTGCCGAATTCGAATTCGATATTGCATTTTTCCGCAATAATATTCGTGTTTTCTATAGCCTCAGGTATTTGCGGAAAGAGGTCGTACATTTCATCTGCGCTCTTAAGATACAGCTCGTTTGTTGTAAAGTCGATGCCCGTTGCCTCGTCTATTGTATGGTTTGTCTGAATACAGATAAGAACACGCTGAACATAAGCGTCCTCTCTGTTTATATAGTGAACATCGTTCGTTGCGGCAAGGGGTATTCCCGTGTCATCACTTAAGCGTATAAGCTGAGGTATCAGCTCTTTTTGTTCGCTCAAAAGATGGTTTTGAATTTCGAGATAATAGTTGCCCTTACCGAAAACATCCTCGTACCACAAAGCGGTTTCTTTTGCACCGTCATAATCTCCCCTTAAAAGCAGTTTCGGTATCTCACCGAACATACATCCGGAAAGTGCTATCAAGCCTTCGTGGTGTTTTTGGAGAAGTTCACGGTCAATCCTCGGTTTAACGTAAAAACCGTTTATCCATGCCTCACTGACCATCGCAATGAGATTTTGATATCCGACGTTGTCTTTACATAAAAGTATCAAGTGATGTCTGTCGTGGTCAAATGCGTGTATTTTGTCCTTGCGACCTCTGGGAGCGACATAACATTCACAGCCGATTATCGGCTTTATTCCTCTGTCCTTTGCCGCTTTGTAGAACTCGATCGCACCGTACATTACACCGTGGTCTGTAATGGCAAGCGAGGTTTGACCCAGCTCTTTGGCTCTGTCGAGCAATTGTTCGATTTTGCAAGCACCGTCCAGCAAGCTGTATTCGGTATGTACATGTAAGTGTGTAAAGCCCGACATTTTTAAGCCTCCCTTACTTTCTTCTTAATTTTTCTACAAATTCACCGTCGGGTTTGACGGTTATCGTATAGTAAACATGATATATTACAAAACCCGGTTTTGCACCGTTCGGCTTTTTTAGATTTTTTACATAAGTATAGTCAATTGGCACTCTCGATGACTGCCTTGCACTGCTGTAATATGCAGCTATGACCGCTGCCTCTTCTATCGCTCTGTCGCTTATTTCTTTGTTATCACTGACAATTATAACGTGAGAACCCGGCTGTTTTTGGATATGCATAAACATATCGTGATTATTTGCCTGTTTCATGGAAAGTTTATCGTTTTGGACATTGTTTCTTCCCACAAGCACCGTAAAGCCGTCTGTCGTTTCAAACTCCATAGGCGGTAAGGCTTTAGGCGGTTTTTTATTCGATTTTCGTTTTGATTTAACATATCCGAGTGATGCAAGTTCCTCTCTGACGGAGTTAAGCTCACTTTCGGTGTCGGAACGGATCAACTCGTCTTCTACCGTCTTAAAATACTCGAGTTCTTCTTCACCTTTTTTAATAAGTTCGGTAAGCATCTTTTCGGCAGTTTGAGCTTTCTTATATTCCTTATAGTATTTCTGTGCATTTTTGATAGGAGTCAAACTCGGGTCACAGCTGATTCTCACCGTCTTGTTTTCATCGTAATAGTTTTCGACATCATAAAAGAACGCACCTTTTTCAAGTCTGTATGCGTTTGCGTTTATAAGCTCCGCATATACTCTGAGCGTTTCTCTGTCTGCACACTTTTCAAGTTCCTCACGTTGTATGTTAAGTTTTCGTGCCGTTCTTTCGGTAAGATTTGACACAAGCTTAAAAAGTTCCTGACCTTTGTGTCTTGTTCTTTCTATTCTGTCCTTTTCAAAGTAATAATCGTCAAGTAAGGCACTGTGACTTTCATATTTTCTAAGGCTCATTCTTGCCCCGTACTGCTTTACATCAAGGAACGAATAATCGGTCGGCTTTCCCGTTTCGTCTGTTATCATGTACGCATCGGTATCTGTGTCAAGATTAGATTTTATCTTTGAAAGTATGCTTTCGATTTTTCCGAGTTCATCTTTAGTTACTTCACCCACAAACTTGTCTTCATTACAGCTAAGGTATGCTATTTCTCTTGCGATAATAGGTGAAATACCCTGTACGGCAGACAGAACGGCTTTTGATATCTTCTGTCCCATATCGGCATCGTCTATTAGTCTTATCGCATCGTGCGGCTCGTCTGTTAAAAGATTGCACTTAGTTTGACCCGGAGGTAAAGCATACTTAAGTCCGGGTAAAATCTGTCTGACAGATGAAGTCGAAAAGTCAACACGCTTGACCGAGTCGATTATTTTTCCCTCACCGTCAATCAATATGATGTTACTGTATTTGCCCATGATTTCGATGCAGAGGGTGAGAAGTACCTTATCGCCTATTTCGTTCGTTGCATCAAAGTCAATAAAGAGTATTCTGTCAAGTTCATGCTGTCTTATTTCTTTTATCATTGCCCCTACTAAATGCTTTCTGAAAAGCATACAAAGCATTGGGGGTACAGCCGGATTTTCAAGTGTGTGTCTTGTAAGCTGTATTCTCGGGCTGTTTGCTCTGACGCATAAAAGAAGTTTTTGCTGACCGCTTTTTCCCCTTAAGGTAAGCACGATCTCATCTTTTGACGGTTGTGATACCTTATCGACTCTTGATCCGACAGCAACTTTTTCTATTTCGTTTTTAATCTTGTGTAAATAAATTCCGTCAAGTGCCATTAGTCGTTACCTATAAATTCTACGGGATTTTCCTCTCCTAAATATACTCCGATCACCTCGGA
>CAYWDD010000076.1:0-7015 GCA_964456935.1 uncultured Faecalibacterium sp.
TATCCTAAATTAGCAAAATCCTTTAAAAATCGTCAATATTATTGAAAAAATCTCTTATAAATTTTGCTCAACCGTATTGTAAAAAATATTTTGATATGTTAAAATAGTCAAGGTAACTTGGATTTTTGTGTCCATAAACTACTTTTGCAATCGAAAGGAATTGTTTAAGATGGTAAATGATAGGAGAATTTATACCGTAGCTACGGCTCATCTTGATACGGTATGGAACTGGGAATTTGAACAAACCGTAAGTGAATATCTGTTCAATACCCTTGCGGAAAACTTTAAACTCTTTGAAAAGTATCCCGACTATAAGTTCAGCTTTGAGGGTGCATATCGCTACGAGTTGATGGAAGAGTATTATCCGGAGCTGTTTGAACAGCTTAAAGGATACATAGAAAAAGGTAAGTGGAACGTTGCCGGAAGTAGCTATGAAAACGGTGATGTCAATGTTCCGTCACCTGAATTACTTTTCAGAAATATCCTCTACGGAAATGAATACTTTGACAAAAAGTTCGGAAAGAGAAGTAAAGATATTTATCTTCCCGACTGTTTCGGTTTTGGTTGGGCGCTTCCCTCTATTGCCGAACACTCTAATCTTCTCGGCTTTACAACGCAGAAACTTTCATGGGGCAGTGTAAACGGAATTCCTTTTGATATCGGCAGATGGTACGGTTCTAACGGAAGATGGATTTTTGCTAACCTTAACGGTTTGTCATATTGCAACACATATAAGAGCATCAGAAAGAACTCGCAGATAGTTAAAAAACTTCGCAGAAACGATAAAGAGGGCAAACTTCCTTGGACTGTTGCTCTCCACGGTGTAGGCGATATAGGCGGCGCACCGAAAGAAGAAGGCGTAAAGGTAATTTGCGACGAGGCCGTTTCAAATCCGAACGAGTCTATTCAGGTGCTTGCAACAAGCTCAGACAAGATATTCAGAGATCTTGATGAACTTACAAATGATGAAAAGTACGCACTTCCCGAGTTCAAAGACGAACTTCTCATGACAACGCACGGAGCCGGCGCATATACGTCAAGAGGATTCAGTAAGAGAATGAACAGACGTAACGAGGAACTTGCGGATATGGCTGAAAGAACAGCTGTTACGGCATCATTCCTCACAGGCAGTGAGTATCCTCAGACAGAGCTTGAAAAAGCTTGGAAGAGAACCATTGCTCATACATTCCATGATGATATTACAGGTACATCACTTCAAAAGGTTTATGAGCGTAGCTGGAACGATCTTATCGTCAGCGCTAACCAGTTCAGAAACGTTTATGAGGGTGCAGGACAGCAGATCATAAAGAACCTTGACACATCTTGGGTCAAGGGTACGGCTGTCGTTGTTTCAAACACTCTTGAAAAAGAGAGAGTCGGTGCAGTTGATGTTGAGCTTATAGGCGAAGATATCGAATTTGCAAGAGTATATGACTCAGAGGGCAACGAATATCCCTGCCAGCTTTCAAATAAAACAAAGTCAAGTGCAAAGTGCATTTTTGTCGCAAAAGTTCCCGCTATGGGTGTCAGAGCGTTCGATATCAGACTTTCGAGCGAAAAATATCCGGCAGAATCAACTTTGCGTATCAGTGAACGTTCACTTGAAAACGAGAAATATTTCGTAATGATAGACGAAAACGGAAACATTTCTTCTATCGTTGATAAGACACTTGCAAATAAGGAACTTCTCAGCAAGCCTATCGGATACCATGTCATGCTCAGTGAGGGCGGAAAAGAATATGCCGCTTGGGAGATAAGATACAAAGACGTAACAGGTATTCCTTGGGAGTTTGCAGGAAACGGTGTTACCGAGATTTACGAGAGAGGTCCTGCAAGAGTTACACTTAAGGTCACTCAGTCAACAGACCATGCCGAGTATGTATACTATGTATCACTTTCGGCAGGCGGTCAGTATGTCGAGGTTCAGAATGAGATCGAGTGGAACACCACTAAGGCTCTTCTTAAGAACAGATTTTCATTTACCGCATCTTCAAAGACAGCAAGCTTCGACTTAGGTCTTGGTGTTATCGGAAGAGGCAACAGAACAAAGGAATGTTACGAAGTACCGGCGCAGAGATGGGCTGATATCAGTGACGCTAAGAATTATTACGGTGTATCCGTATTCAGTGACAGTAAGTACGGTTGGGATAAGCCTGACAAGAACACGCTCAGACTTACGGCTATACACACCCCGAAAGCAAACTACAAAGAGGGCAGTATGCAGAGCATGATGGACCTCGGTCTTAACCGCTACGGCTATGCTGTTTACTCTCATCACGGCGGATATGAGAACGGCACACAGTTCTATGCACGTTGTTTCTCATGCCCGATGGGTGTATTTGTTACAGATAAACACGTCGGTATGCTCGGCAGCAGCTACAGTTTCGGCAGTATCTCCGAAAGCGGTGTAATTATCCGTGCTATCAAGAAAGCCGAAAATACAGACGAGATCATCGTCAGAGTCAACGAAGGCAATAACCGTACCGCAAGAAATGTTAAGCTTATTCTCGGTGACGGCATTGAAAGCGCTCGTGAGATGTACGCATCGGAAGAATACATGGGCGATGCTGAAGTTATAGACGGCAGACTTACATTCGATATGGATCCGTTTGAGGTTAAGACATTCGCTCTTAAACTTAAGCCGGGTAAGGTTTCGGATAAGGCAAAGCAGAAAGCTGTTGAATTGCCGTTTAACGTTGACGTTGTTACATTCAACTCTAACAGAGAACACACGATCATTCCCACCAAGGGTGTATCCATACCGGCAGAAATTCTTCCCGAAGAAATCACTTGCGGCGGCGTAATCTTTAAGACCGGCGGTGCGATGAACACCATGAACAACGCTCTTATTTGCGACGGTCAGGAGATAGATGTTGACTGCGATACATTCTCATTCATAGCCGCATCACTCATAGGCGATGCCGACTTCACGTTCGAAATCGACGGTGAAGAGGCTATGGTACCGATTCAGGCTATAGAAGAAAGAGTAGGTTGTTGGGATCTTTACGATCTTAAGGAAACGGCATATATCAAGAGAGATAAGGTTGCTTGGGAATGCACACATACGCACTCGGCAGAGGGCGACAATGTTGCTAACCAGTTGTTCTTCTTTAGATATGACCTTCATGTCAAGGGTGCAAGAAAGGTAAAACTTCCCGTAGGTAACGAGATAATCATTCTTTCTGCAACAGAAGTAAATGACACAGCAAGCACAGTTCTTGTTTCAGAGCTTTATGATTCGGTTGAACGCAGACCGTTTGAACTGAAGTTCTCCGAGTTCCAGCTTGAGGCATATGAGAAACAGCTCAAGAAAGTTATGTCAAAAGCCGATTACAAGGTAAGAAAGGCTAACAAGAAAGAAGAACATAAGGCTGAAAAGATAGCTCTTAAAGAGCAGAGAGTTGCTCTTAAGCATCAGCAAAAGGAACAGAAAGAGCTTGATAAGCAGGCTGAAAAAGATGCTAAGAAAAGTCAGAAAATGAACCGCAAGGACAAAAAAGCCGGAAAGAAAGCCGAGAAGTACGCAGAAATAAAGAGCGACGAAACACAGGCTGACAATACCGCAGGTGAATTTGAAGACGTTAGCTCAAAGTAAGTTAATGTGAATATCAAAACGTACAGTTATCTTGTGATGACTGTACGTTTTTGCATTATTCTATGAATAAACATCTAAAAATTGCCCATAATACCACAAAAACAGAGGTGCGGTATTATGGGCAATAATTTAACAGGCGACTATGTTCATGATAACAAGATAATATCCGAGGCTTTGCGAGTGGGCAAAAGCTATGATATCCTTGTGAAAAAGATAAAATTTGCCGATAAAAAAGCAACGCTTTATTGCGTTGACGGATTTGTAAAAGAGGCGGTCTTGGAGAAGATGCTGGAGTATTTCACTAAAATACCGGTCGAAGACATGGCTGAAATACGAGATGCTCGCCGGCTTATAGATAACTTTGTAACGTACATCGAATGTGACTGTGAACCCAGTCTTGACAAGGCATTGACAATGATTCTGTCGGGAGCGGTCGTCATGTGTGTCGAGAGTTTTAAAGAACTGATAGTCATTGATGCACGGACTTATCCGGCAAGAAACGTCGAAGAACCCGAAAGCGATAAGGTTTTAAGAGGCTCACATGAGGGATTCGTGGAAACTCTCGTTTTTAATACCGCACTTATAAGGCGAAAAATAAGAGATCCTATGCTGACGATGGAACTTTTTTCTGTCGGAAATAAGTCGAAAACAGATGTCGTTGTCTGTTACATTGACGGAAAAGCCAACGGGAAAAAGCTTGATGCCGTCAGAAAAAAGCTAAAAAGTATAGAAGTCGATGCTTTGGCAATGGGGCAGGAGAGTCTGAAAGAGTGCCTTGTACCGAATCAAGCATGGAATCCATATCCCAAGATTCGGTACACAGAGCGACCCGACACGGCAAGCGCCTGTATATATGACGGGAATATCCTCATCATAACGGACGGTTCGCCCAGCGTGATGATAGTTCCCACGGGAATATTCGATTTTGTTCAGGATATAAACGACTATTATTTTTCACCTGTCGTAGGAACGTTTTTACGCTATATAAGAGCGGCTGTGTTCCTGCTGTCGTTTTTACTTGTGCCGTTTTGGTATCTTATGGTGAAAGCACCGGACAGAATACCGCAGTGGCTTGAATTTATGGTGATAAAAGAGCCGGCACAGGTTTCAGTAATAGGTCAAATATTCGTTATCGAGTTTGTGATAGACGTTTTAAAGTTGGCATCACTCAATACCCCCAGTGCGTTGAGCAATTCCTTTAGCGTAGTCGGAGCGTTGGTTTTGGGTGAATTTGCCGTAAATTCAGGACTTTTTGCAAACGAGGTTGTACTCTTTATGTCGTTTGTCGCAATATCAAACTTTACACAGCCGAGTTATGAGCTGGGATACGCAATAAAGCTGTCAAGACTTTTGTCGCTTATCCTGACAGCATTGTTTGACGTATGGGGTTTTGTTGCCGGAATAGTTATAACCGTGCTTACAGTCTGTTTTACAAAGACAATAGACGGTTACACTTATCTTTATCCGCTCATACCGTTTGATAAAAACGCACTTTGCAGTTTGCTTGTAAGAAAAAGTATAAAAGCAAAGCTGAATGATAGATCGTGATAAATTTCAGATTCGGCGCAGTGACAAATAAGCGAGTGAAGTCAGTTTTTGACCTCTCAGTCAGCCTACGGCTGACAGCTCTCCTTTCAGGAGAGCCAAGGAAGTGGGGGATTGTACAGCCTGCAAGTAATTTGCTTATCGAACACTGTTCAGCGGCGGCATTGGGTCATCGCCCCGCTCACTGACGTTCGGGGGCAAGCCCCAATGCCGTTACGCTCCGCTGCCGCCTGACGGCGTCCGCTCCGCTCCACACCCAAAAGCAGCATTTCGTTATCCCTTAACGAAACGCTGCCTCTTACTTTACTTTCTTATAAATTCGTTATCTTTCTCGGAAATACCATTTTCGTCCGAAATATACCGCTCAACTTTCATGTGCAGATCGTACTTATCCCTAAGTTCGATTATTTTCTGCATCATCGGTGATGCGTGGTGACGGTCTATCGCTTGCTGTGATTCCCAACTGTCGATAAGTAATACGGTTTCACTGTCATCAATCGGAACAAAATAATCATATCTTAAATTCCCGTCCTCAGCTCTTATAAGCTCAACTGTTTTGCTTGATATCATTTCCCTTGCAAATTCTTTTGCCGACCCGTTTTTACCCGTATAGTATATGTTTACCGTAATAGCCATGTTAACCTCCGTAAAGCTTTGTGTTTAAATTGTACCACAAAGCCGAATACAGGTCAATTCCTTACAAAATTATACATATAAGTCCACTGCAACCTTCGTTTATTACTCTCTCTAAGGTTTCCTGAAGTTTCATTCTCGCATCTGTCGGCATCTTGTAAAGCTTGTTGTGAAGTCCCTCATTGACAAGCGAATGTAAGGATTTGCCGAAAATGTTCGACTCCCATATCTTTGACGGATCATCGTCAAATTCTTTGAGAAGATAAACAACGAGTTCTTCTGACTGTGATTCACTGCCCACTATAGGAGCGACTTCGGTTGTGATGTTCGCTTTGAGCATATGTATAGATGGGGCAGAGGCTTTGAGTCTGACACCGTATCTTCCGCCTTGTTTCATGATTTCGGGTTCATCTAAAGTCAGCTCTTCCATTGTCGGCATAACTATCCCGTATCCTGTAGCCTCAACTTCGCTTAAAGCCTCTTCAAATCGCTGATATTTCTGTTTCATCTTCGCAAGTTCGACTATTTGCCCCATGAGCTGTTTTTCGTCTGTTATCTCTATTCCTGTTTGTTCGCTGATTATCTTGTAGAAAAGTTCGGGTTCGACTTCAAGCTTGATATGAACACTACCCGTTGCAAGGTCTATTCCGATGACTTTACCGTCGGTTATGTATTCTCCGGCAACTATCTCGCCCAAATGCTTTTCAACGTCTTTTACACGGTCAACCTTGGTCGCTACGGAATAAATGTTTTTATATACCGTACTCCTTAGCCAGTGGTCTTTTTGAAGTTTGCCGACCCATGATGGTAAGTCTATGGCTATCTCTTTTGTCGGAAACTCGAATAAAACTCCCGAAAGAATGTCGCTTATCTCATTTTCGGAAAGTTCCATGCAATTTACGGCTTTAACGCAGACTTCATATTTTTCACTTAACCTTTTTTCTAAAGCCAAAGCGTCGTCGCTTTTCGGGTTTTCACAGTTCAAAAGCACAATAAACGGCTTGTTAAGTTCCTTAAGCTCGTTTATCACTCTTTCTTCTGCCTCCTCATATTCTTCTCTGGGTATCTCCGAAATTGAGCCGTCAGTAGTTACGACTAAGCCGATAGTCGAATGCTCGTTTATGACTTTCTGTGTGCCTATTTCGGCTGCCATGTTGAACGGTATCTCATTTTCAAACCACGGTGTTTTAACCATTCTCGGTTGGTCGTTTTCGATGTACCCCAAAGAGCTTGGAACAATGT
>CAYWDD010000077.1:0-6937 GCA_964456935.1 uncultured Faecalibacterium sp.
CGGGGCTTACCCCCGAACGCAAGTGAGCGGGGTGATGAACCGACACCGCCGCTGATTAGAGTTCGATGAGATAAAGACCGGAAGGCTGAACGAACTGAGAATTATAATGCCTAACGGATTTCGGTTTAAATAAAATCTGTACAATTTACCGCTTTAAAGCAACGCTGTAATTTGTACACTTTTCACAAAGTCGCTTTAAAGCGATAAAAAGTTTGAAAAAACTGTTGACAAACCTAAAATGCGGTGCTATACTTTGGACAAATTCCAGAGAGGAGATAAGCGAATATGAACTCAATCCGTTTTGCTAAGGCATATCGATTTTATTGCTTTTACTTTTTTACCGGTGAAAAAGTAGAAGAGATTTGTGATGCCCACAAACGGAAAGATGCTTAAAACAACGCTTGATCTAATTTCCGGATCGCAGGATTGTAATTAAGAATTGCCGTATGGATCGCAAGTCCGTGCGGCATTATTTTTTATCCCGATACGGCTTCGACCTACAGCACAATCCCGAAAATATTTATTGGAGGTAACTCAAAATGAAAAAGAATCGTAAAATCACAGCAGCCGTCTTAGCGGCAGCACTCGTAATCACCATGCTTGCAGTCTTAACAGGCTGTCAGTCAAACGAAAAAAAGGTCTATAACATCGGCATTTGCCAGCTTATACAGCACACGGCTCTTGATGCCGCAACGGAAGGCTTTAAGACCGCTCTTATCGATACTCTCGGTGAAGAAAACGTAAACTTCGACACCCAGAACGCACAGGGCGACTCAAACACTTGCTCAACAATAGTCAACTCGTTCGTTACAAAGAATGTTGATCTTATCATGACAAACGGAACAGCTGCTTTACAGGCGGCTTACAACGCAACACAGACCATACCCATTCTCGGAACATCTATCACAGAATACGGTGCGGCACTCAAGCTTACAAACTTCAGCGGAACTGTAGGCGGCAATGTTTCCGGTACATCTGACCTTGCACCTTTGACAGAGCAGGCTGACATGATAACAGAGCTTGTACCCGATGCAAAGACAGTCGGACTTCTCTACTGCTCAGCTGAGGATAACTCACAGTACCAGATAGATGTTGTTGAAAACTACCTTAAAACAAAAGGACTTACCTGCGTACGTTACTCATTCAGCGACTCAAACGATGTTGCATCGGTAACAACAAAGGCGGCGGCAGACAGCGACGTTATTTACATTCCCACAGACAACACTGCGGCATCGTGCGTTGAAACAATTGGAAACATCGTCACAGCCGCTAAGACACCCGTAATTGCAGGCGAAGGCGGAATTTGTTCAGGCTGCGGTATCGCAACTCTTTCTATCAGCTACTACGATCTCGGATACAAAACAGGTGAAATGGCAGCAAAAATTCTTAAGGGCGAATCAAATATTTCCGAGATGCCGATTGAATATGTCAGCGCTGTTAAGAAGTACAATCCGACAATTTGCGAGGAGTTAGGTATGGCTGCTCCGGAAGGATACGAGGCATTAAGCTGATTAACAACAGTATAACGGTTTAAATAAGGATAGGTGTAACATATGATAGGACTGATTTCAGCATTACCGGGAGCGATTGCCCAAGGACTGGTGTGGGGTATAGCCGCAATCGGAATATATTTGACATACAGAATACTCGATATAGCCGACCTTACGGTTGACGGAACTATCTGCACGGGAGCGGCAGTGTGTACGATGATGATACTTGCAGGGTGCAACCCGATATTGTCAATGCTCGTGGCAGTTGTTGTCGGAGCAATAGCAGGTGCGGTCACGGGAACACTTTATATTGTACTCGGAATACCGGCTATTCTTTCGGGAATACTCACACAGATGATTTTGTGGTCTGTCAATCTCAAAATTTTAGGTACGTCTAACCAAGCTCTTTCGGCAAGAAACAACTCGGTTATTTTAAGTCAGATGAATATTCCGACAGCTATTATCGTGCTTGTGATAATCACGGCAGCAGTGGTTGCATTACTCTATATGTTCTTTGGAACGGAGATCGGTTGCTCGATAAGAGCTACAGGTTCAAATGAAGTAATGAGCAGAGCGCAGGGTATAAATACTAACCTTACAAAGATAATCGGACTTTCGCTTTCAAACGCAATGGTTGCGTTATCGGGTGCTTTGCTTTGTCAGTATCAAGGTTACACCGACATTAACATGGGCAGGGGAGCGGTCGTTATAGGACTTGCCGCTGTTGTTATAGGTGAGGCTATAGTGAAAAGGATCTCAACCAATTTTGCCGTCAGACTTACGGGCGTGGCAATCGGTGCAGTCGTTTACTACATAGTTTACCAGGTCATCATATTCCTCGGTGTTGACACCGACCTTCTTAAGATGCTCTCGGCACTCGTCGTTGCAGTATTCCTCGGTGTACCGCACATTAAAAATAAACTTCAGGCCTCACATAATGTTTCGAAAAACACAAAAAAGACGAAAGGAGAGATGAACAATGCTTGAAATGCGTAACGTGACCAAGGTGTTCAATCCCGGTACGATCGACGAAAAGGTCGCACTTAACGGTTTGTCACTTACGATAAATGACGGTGATTTTGTAACCGTTATCGGCGGAAACGGTGCAGGTAAAAGCACAATGCTTAACGCTATTTGCGGTGCATGGCTCCCGGATTCGGGAACAATAACGCTTGACGGAATTGATGTCACATCTCTCCCCGAACATAAAAGAGCGAAGTACCTCGGCAGAGTTTATCAAGATCCCATGATGGGAACAGCCGCAGGTATGCAGATAGAAGAAAACCTTGCTCTTGCCGTAAGACGAGGAAAACGTCGTACCTTAAGACCGGGTATAACCAAAAGCGAACGTGAGAATTACAAGGAAAGACTCAAAGAGCTGGGACTCGGTCTTGAAGAAAGGCTTTCGGCTAAAGTCGGAACTCTTTCGGGAGGACAAAGACAGGCTTTGACACTTCTTATGGCAACGCTTGAAAATCCGAAACTTCTTTTACTTGACGAACACACAGCGGCTCTTGATCCCAAAACAGCCGCAAAGGTTATGGAGATCACCGATAAGATAGTCAATGAAAATAAGCTTATGACGCTTATGATAACTCACAATATGCGTGATGCCATAAAATACGGCAACCGTCTTATAATGCTGCATGACGGGCATATAGTTGTCGATGTGTCGGGCGAGGAAAAGAAGAAACTTACGGTTACGGATCTTCTTGAAATGTTTACAAAAGCCTGCGGAAATGAATTTTCAAACGACAGAGCTATTCTTTCATAAACCTATCATTGTCAGAACTTATCTGACTTTAAGCGGCGGTTTTCAGCCGCCGCAACACCTGAAAATTATCTTTTCATTACCGATAAAGCAGAATAACCGACCGCAAATCGCTAAAGCGATTTGCGGTCGGTTAGCTTAAAGGCAAAATCCTGCGTATTGCAAGCGGTCGATAGGGGCATCAACCCCTATCGACCGTCAAAATTTCTAAATTATTTATCCTCTACAACGGGAAGTTTTGAAAAGCTTTTTTCAAGCTCGTCATCTGTCGGGATATAGTCGCTCATCTTACCGTCATGGAATTTTTCATATGCGAACATATCAAAATATCCTGTACCCGTAAGACCGAATACGATCGTCTTTTCTTCGCCTGTTTCCTTGCACTTCATAGCCTCGTCTATCGTTACTTTTATAGCGTGACTGCTTTCGGGAGCGGGAAGAATACCTTCGATTCTCGCAAAGTATTCTGCTGCCTCAAAGACAGATGTTTGAGGAACTGAAACAGCCTCCATGTATCCGTCATGATAAAGCTGAGAAAGTGTAGAGTTCATGCCGTGATATCTAAGTCCGCCTGCATGATTTGCCGCCGGTATAAAGCCGCTGCCTAAGGTGTACATCTTAGAGAGGGGACATACCATTCCCGTGTCGCAATAGTCATATGCATATTTGCCTCGTGTAAAGCTCGGGCATGATGCAGGTTCAACTGCTATTATCCTACAGTCAAGCTTTCCTGAAATTTTATCACGCATGAAAGGTGCGATAAGACCGCCTAAGTTTGAACCGCCTCCGGCACAGCCGATAATGATATCGGGAGTAACATCGTATTTGTTAAGTGCCGCCTGCGTTTCAAGACCGATAACCGATTGATGTAACATGACCTGATTGAGAACACTGCCCAATACATAGCGGTATCCGTCTGTCTTGGTTGCCTTTTCGACTGCCTCGGATATCGCACAGCCTAAACTTCCGCCTGTACCGGGGTGTTCTGCGAGTATTTTCTTTCCTACTTCCGTTTCGGTTGACGGTGACGGAGTGACCGACGCACCGTAGGTACGCATAACTTCACGTCTGAACGGCTTTTGCTCATATGAAACTTTTACCATGTATACGTTGCAGTCGAGGTCAAAGTAAGAACAAGCCATCGAAAGAGCCGTACCCCATTGACCTGCGCCTGTTTCGGTAGTTACACCTTTAAGACCTTGCATTTTGGCATAATAAGCCTGTGCAATAGCTGAATTGAGTTTGTGACTGCCGCTGGTGTTGTTACCCTCGAATTTGTAATATATCTTTGCCGGAGTACCGAGCTTTTTTTCAAGGCAGTAAGCTCTGGTAAGAGGTGACGGACGGTACATCTTATAAAAGTCACGAATTTCCTGCGGTATCGGGAAATAAGCTGTAGTATCGTCAAGTTCCTGTTTGATAAGTTCATCGCAGAAAACGCCTTTTAGGTCGTCTGCACTCATAGGTTTGTGCGTTTGAGGATCAAGCAGGGGAGCCGGTTTGTTTATCATATCGGCTCTGAGGTTGTACCAATACTTCGGCATCTCATTTTCTTCAAGATAGATTTTGTAAGGGATTTTTTTCTCAGACATTGTAATCTTCCTTTCTTTCGGGACAGAATACAAAAACTCCTGTCCCACAACAAATTTAATAATTTGCCGGGACAGGAGTAATAATTCCTGCGGTGCCACCCTGCTTGACACACTATCGTGTGTCCACTCAACTCGTACATATAATACGCCGACTTTTGATCACGGAGAGCTTACTCCGTCGCACATACTCCGAAAATAATTCGTTTCCGATTGCCCTTGGAAGTCCATTCGGTCTTTTCTTCTTCTGCTGTGATCTCACCGTCCACAGCTCTCTTTGAGAATAGTTTAAAGACGTACTCACTCTTCCTCAACGGTTTTGCTTATTATAATACCGACAAATTTTATTGTCAAGTATTTTTAGAAAAAATATGAAAATTTCTCAAATCAGAAGTTGATAACTCCTAAGTGTTCGAGAAGTATCTTTAAGCCTATGACTATCAAAATGATTCCGCCTGTAAGCTCGGCTTTGCTTTTGTATTTAGCTCCGAAGATGTTGCCGACCTTAAGACCTGCGGCAGAGAGCAAGAACGTAACGACACCTATAAAGCTTACAGCCGCAACTATGTTGACATCAGGGAGAAGAGCAAATGTTATGCCTACAGCCAAAGCGTCAATACTTGTTGCTACCGCAAGTACGATCATCGTTTTGAACGAGAAAGACGGATCAACGTCTTCTTCCTCTTTTGACAGACTTTCTCTTATCATGTTGCCGCCTATGAGCGAAAGCAAAATGAAAGCTATCCAGTGGTCGATAGAGGTTATGTACTGTTCGAAGGTCGAACCTAAGAAATATCCTATCAACGGCATAAGAGCCTGAAAACCGCCAAACCATGCACCAATGATGAGAAAATGCTTGGGCTTAAGCGTGGGTGTAGAAAGACCCTTGCATACAGAAACGGCGAATGCGTCCATAGAAAGTCCTACTGCAAGTAAAAATAATTCAAAAAGTCCCATTTGTTTTTCCTCCAAAAAAATAATCAGGTATTAGCCATACCTGAAAATAAAATCCCAAGCACAGCAAAGCCACGCTTGAGTCTCGCTATTTAAGACAAGCCAGATGTCTAAACATCAGTCTGTTGACTTGCCACTTGAAAAATCAAGCCATCTACTCCCTCAACGTACATGTTAGAGTAACATAACTCAGTGAAAATGTCAAGGAAATTTTACTAAAAGTGAGCGATATCTCCTTAAAACCGCTTTTTCGGACATTTAAGGTTCTTCCGACATTTTCCGAAGGAGCGGTGAAGGCTTGGTACCCTCTCGCTTACGTTCGAGGGTGCGCACGCCTTCACCGTCGCCCGCAAAGCGGGCGGGTTGTATTCCACCCTCAGTCATTAAATTTTTATTGACATACTATTGTTTTTGTAGTAAAATAACCTCGACTTGATAAAGTCAATATCAAAAAGGAGAGGTCAGATATGAAATACAGAATTGAGGGAACTCCGCTTCCCGTTGTTATCTGTGAACTTGAAAACGGTGAAAAAATGATAACAGAAAGCGGCAGCATGAGCTGGATGAGTCCGAATATGAAAATGGAAACAACAAGTAACGGCGGCATGAGAAAGGCGTTCGGAAGAATGTTTTCCGGTGAGTCGCTGTTCCAGAACATATACACTTCACAGGGTGGGCCCGGTATGATTGCATTTGCATCAAGCTTTCCGGGTTCTGTTCGAGCAGTAAACATTACTCCGGATAAACCCCTTATTGTGCAAAAAAGTGCTTTTCTCGCAAGCAATATGGGTGTCGAACTGTCAATGTTTTTACAAAAACGTTTTAAGACAGGTTTCTTCGGCGGTGAAGGTTTTATTATGCAAAAGCTTTCGGGTAACGGCACTGCTTTTATCGAGATAGACGGTGCGGCTGTCGAATACGATCTTGCCGCAGGTCAGCAGCTTATTGTTGATACGGGATATCTTGCCGCTATGGACGCAACTTGCAGTATGGACGTCGTTTCCGTACCGGGAGTTAAAAATATGATTTTCGGCGGAGAGGGGATATATAACACTGTTATCACAGGCCCGGGCAAGGTCATTCTTCAGACAATGCCGATTGGTGCTGTTGCCGGTGCAATAAGTCCATATATT
>CAYWDD010000078.1:0-6927 GCA_964456935.1 uncultured Faecalibacterium sp.
ATCGCATCAATCGATGAACAGCTTGCATCAATCAAGGAAACAGCAGACAGCAACAACTACTCACTCGGTGCTTACTTAAAGGCAAGCTACGGTGAAGGTGTAAATAAGGCTCTCTTCAAGCAGATTCTCGAAGAACAGGCTCTTGCAACAAAGTATCAAGAGGCAGTAACCGAAGAATTAGAAGGCGAACTTACCAAAGAAGAAATCGAGGCAGAGTACAAAGAGGACACAACGGCTTATGACAAGGTAGGTCTTGCATATTATTTCGTTGAGGCTGAAGAAGAAAAGTCAACTGATGATGACGGAAACGAAACCTCAGCAGTAACCGAGGCTACAATGAAAGCCGCCAAAAAGACAGCAGATAAGCTTGCCGGCAGCAAGAACCTCAAGGCTCTCAAGAAAGCCGTTGACAAGGTTGCAGGCACAGAAAACGCTTTAACCGAGATAAATGCAGCAGACAATGAAACCATTTCAAGTAACATCAGTTCAGATGCCGCAGAATGGCTTTACGGCAAAAAGGCAGAAGTCGGTGACATAAAAGTATTTGAAGTTGAGGACACAGGTTACTATGTTTGCATGGTACTCGCTACTCCCTACAGAGAGGACAGAAACACTATAGACGTTCGTCATATCCTCGTCAACTTCACATCGTCAAGCGACAGCTCAAGTGATGATGAAACAACAGCAGCCGACAGCAACACAGACGATGAAAACGTACCGGCACTTGACACATTCACAGACGTTAACCTTAAGATGGGTGTAACAGCAGATACAGCAAAAGATAAAGAGGCTTATAAAAAGGCAGAACTTATTCTTCGCAAGTATCTTGCAGGTGACAGAACAGCCGAAAGTTTCGGAACTCTTGCAACGGAAAATTCAGACGACTCAGGTTCAACAGAAACAGGCGGTCTTTACGAGGACGTTGCTCCCGGAGATATGATTACCGAATTTAACGACTGGTGCTTTGACGAAAGCCGTCAGGCAGGCGATGTAGGTATTGTTGAAACAACATACGGTTATCACATTATGTACTTTGTCGAAACAAATGAAGATCCCGAATGGAGAGCAGACATCAAGGCTCACCTCGGTGAACACGCATTTGAGGACTTCGTTGAGGAAAACATAACAGACGAGAAGTATCCCGTTTCGGTTGCTAACCAGTCTTACATTGATGATGCTATCGCATCTACAATCAAGCTTATAAAACGTCAGATTTCAAGTCTTAGCAGCTCATCAAGTCTTTCATACTAATCTTAATCTGATAGATTATTTCCGCCCATGCCGCTTGCGGCATGGGCGGATTGAATTTTATCGGATTTTCAAAAGACAGAACTAAAAGGTTTAGCAAACGGTGTCGTTTTGCATTTGCGGACGTAGTGAGCAGGTCAGCGGAGCGGCTGCCCTTTGGGGCGGTCGCTCCGCTCCAATTTAAAACCAACGGTCGCAATCATGATTGCGACCGTTCAAATACTATTCCAATTCTTCAATCAAGCACACGCTGTGAGCTGCTATTCCCAGCTGTTCACCTGTAAACCCTAAGCCCTCCTCTGTCGTTGCTTTAACACTGACGCAGTCAACGTCAAGCTTGCAGGCACAGGCTATGTTTTCCCTCATCTGTTCTATATAAGGTGCAAGCTTTGGTTTTTGTGCAAGCACGGTCGAGTCGATGTTCGTAACGTGCCAGCCGTTTTCCGCTAAAGTTTCCGCCACTCTTTCGAGCAGTTTTAAGCTGTCCGCTCCCTCGTATTCGGGGTCTGTATCGGGGAAAAGGTGTCCGATATCGCCCAGTGCCGCCGCACCTAAAAGCGAATCGGATATCGCATGAAGAAGTACGTCGGCATCGGAATGTCCGAGAAGCCCTTTTTCGTGTGGGATCTCGACTCCGCCGAGTATCAGTTTTCTGCCCTCAACCAACTTATGTACATCATATCCGTGTCCTATTCTCATTGCATTCCCTCCTTTGAAAAGCATTCTTTGGATTTTGCGATAAACTCATCGTATGTTGTGAATGTATTCAAGATTTTGACAAATGACGAGGTCGAAAGCCTTGTCGGAAGTTCCAGATATTTAAGCAGTATTTCACGTTTTGAGCGACTGTCTTTGCCTCCCGAAAGTCCCAACTCGTACAAATCAATATTAGTTATCTCTCTTGATGAACGCTCACTCGTTTCGGTGCAGGTGACACCCGATTTTTCAAGCGCATCGAGAATTATTTTTATCGGTATGCCCTCAACTCCCAGCTTGCCCTCCTTTGATGCCTCGGTTTTACGCTTTTCCTTGCCGAAGATATCGGGGATATAGACGTGGGTTATTCTGTCGTTCGGAATACTGCCGCCGAGAAACGAACGTATTTTAAAACCGGCTGAATCGCTGTCGGTCATGATAATTATTCCTTTTTCATTTGCAAGCCTTTTTATAAGTCTTTGCTTTTCTTTATCTTTGAAGATACCGAAACCGTCGGTTTCTATTATAAGCGCATCAAGTATCGAAGAAAGCTTTATCTTGTCATACTTTCCCTCGACAATGACCGCTTGTTCGAGTTTTATCATAGTTCACCTTAAAATGTTTTTGCTGAAATTAAGTCATCAAACGAAAATTTTTCAGTACACACAAATTCCTGCCACGGTGACGAAATGCAATATCCGTCACCACAGCGTATATTTTTCTGTATTCTTATAGTTACATACATATTGTATAGTTGATTTTTTGCAACTCACAACATCATCAGCCTCACCATCAGTTGCTCTATCGCAAGTCTTGCTCCCGATGCATCGACTCCTGTTTTCAGCTTTTCGTCCGCCTCGGCAAGTATGTCGAGTGCATTTCTCAGTTGAGTTATACTAAGCTTTGAGGCATTTCTCGCACCGTTTGTAAGTCTGAACTCTTTGTTTCTGTAGTTAAATGACGATGCTAATGCTGTTGCGTTTTCTCCGTTCGTCACCGCAACCTTTGCTCTGTACATATCAACATATGAGCTTATCAACGCACCCATTATGAGAGTCGGCTCGGTCTTTCTGAAAAACAGAATGTCCAGCATCTCATATGCCTTGTCAAAATCGCCCGACACTAAAGCTTTTGACAAATTAAACGTAGTTGCCTCGAGCGATTTTACCGCAACGGCATCTATTGATTTTTTCGTCACTTCACCCTTGCCTGTAAAAAAGCAAACCTTGTCAAGCTCATTTAAAAGCACGGTCATATCATCGCCTACAACGGATATGAGATATCTTGCGACATCGTTTGACATGGTACACTCACGTTTTGTAGCTCCGCCTACGATTATTTTCACAAGGTCAGATGTCGTTTTCTTTGAAAGCTTTACACAGCTGCCCTTTGCGGAAATAAGTTTTATTATTTCCGCCCACTTTTTATCTTTTTGGTCAACCTCGGCAGTGTCCTGCCAAAAGATCAGTATTGTTGTTTCGGGAACATCACTTATAAGCTCAATAAGTTTGTTATACTCGGTCGCATTAAGCTTGTTTAAAGACATATCATTGACAACGGTAACACTGTATTCGCCCATCATAGGCAATGCTTCGCAACACTCGGCTATCATGTCGAGTGTTGCGTCTTTTCCGTCTATGGTATGCAAGTTGAATGTTTTAAAGCTTTCGTCTACCGTTTTATCTATTATTCTGTTTATATAAAGCTGTTTTAAATAGCTTTCTTCACCGTAAAAAAGATAGATATTTGAATACGCTTTTGAACGTATTTGCAGTTTGATTCCGTTTTCGTCAATCGTTGCCATTATTTAATGAAAAGAGGAAGTTCCTGCAAGAATATGATGTCGTCACGCTTTGCGGCATCGCCCTCTGCGAGAATTGCGGCTTTTCCGACGATATTAGCATTGAACTTTTCGACCAAAGCTATTACGGCAAGAAGTGATTCGCCCGTACTTATAACGTCATCAACGATGAGGACTTTTTTGCCTCTCATCTGTTCGCCCTCAAGTCCGTCAAGGTAGACAGTCTGAAGTGCGTCTGTCGTGATAGAACGAACGTGAACGGAAACGGGGTCTTTCATATAAAGCTTTGCACCCTTACGGCAAATAAAGTACGGTTTGCCGCTCTGCTTTGCCATTTCATATGCAAGGGGTATGCCCTTTGCCTCGGGTGAAACGATATAGTCAAAATCGGGGCATTTCTTTAAAAGCTCCGTTGCTGAATTAACTGTCATTTCGACATCACCGAAAATAACAAATGCGGCAATATCGAGCTTATCATTGACAGGGCAAATGGGAAGATCTCTTTCAAGACCTGCAATATTTATTTTATAGCTGTTCATTTTAAGTCCTCCGAATTTAGATTTTGGATTTTAGATGTTGGATATTGGATATGCTTACGGTTAAGTAATTTCGATAGTGGGAACGTAACCTTTCCGTCACACTTCGTGTGCCACCTTCCCTTTCAGGGAAGGCAAGAAAATCCACACGGCTACTATCTATCGACACGCAGATTTGTCAACGTAAATATAGTTTAAGCTACAGACAAGCGGCAATCCCTCCGACGAAACTTCGTTTCGCCACCTCCCTTTGCACAAGGGAGGCTTAATTGACACTACTGCCTACCACCTACTGCCTACCACCTACTGCCTACCGCCTACTACCTACTACCCTATCAGCCCGGCGGCCATGTCATATCTCTGCCACCGAGGACATGAAAGTGAAGGTGCTTTACGGACTGCTGTCCTCTTTCGCCTATGTTGCTTACAACTCTGAATCCCTCGTCAAGCTTTTCCTGTTTTGCTATCTTGGCTATTATTTCAAAGATGTGAGCTACTACGGCACTGTTGGTTTCATCTACCGTTGCCGCACTTTCGATATGCTCCTTAGGTATAACGAGAATGTGCGTCGGTGCTTGCGGATTTATATCTCTGAAAGCAAAGACGGTTTCGTCCTCATAAACCTTGGTTGAGGGTATCTCCCCTGCCGCTATCTTACAAAAAAGACAATCGTTCATGTTTTTTCTCCTTTCTTATGAAAGCATTGATTTTATTATATCCTCCGCTTTTTGTAAAGCGTCCGGAAGTTTATCGACTTCTTTTGCACCTGCCATTGCACTGTCGGGTTTACCGCCGCCCGAACCTCCTGCAAGTTTAGCTATCTCTCTTGCGATGTTGCCTGCATGAGCACCCTTGGCAGTTGCCGCTTTTCCGCAAACGACACAGATGTTACCGCTGCCCTTTGCTTTTTGTACACCGGCTGCAATGCCTATGAAATCGTCGCCCTGACTCTTAACGGTATCGCAAATCTTACGGAGTTCATCGGGTGTTGTGTCATCAAGGTACGCTGTGAGAAGTTTCAGACCGCAAACATCTTTCGCTGTTCCGAGTGCCGATGATGCCTTTATGCTTGCTATCTCGGCTCTGAGTTTTTCGATTTCCCTGTCTTTTGCCTTAAGCTCATTCGCTATGACTTCTGCCCTGACTGCGAAATCAACGATATTCGTAATTTTAAGGAATGCCGCTCCCCTACGCATCATGTCGAGCGTACCGTCAATATAGTCCGATGTGCCGTAGCCTGTGAATGCCTCTATTCTTCTGACACCTGCGGCAACGGAGGACTCGCTGAATATCTTGAACAGACCGAGTTCGCCTGTATTATCTACATGAGTGCCACCGCAAAGTTCTATTGAAAAGTCGCCTATCTTTACGACACGAACGACGTCACCGTACTTCTCTCCGAAAAGAGCCATAGCACCGAGCTTTTTAGCCTCGTCTATCGGCATTTCTTTCTTTTCGACACTGACTGCCGACATTATCTCGTCATTGACAAGCTTTTCGACCTGTTTTATCTCGTCCGTTGTCATAGCCGAGAAGTGAACGAAGTCGAAACGAACCGTATTCTCGTTAACAAGTTGACCCGCCTGCTCAACGTGTGTTCCGAGTACCTTGCGAAGTGCTGCCTGCAAGATGTGAGCCGCTGTATGGTTTCTTGCTGTTGCCATGCGTATTTCTTCGCTTACCTGTGCCGAAACCTTATCGCCTACAGCCATGCTTTCGCCTGAAACGAGATGACCTGTGTGAAGTATAACTCCGTTTTGCGTTTTAGTTGTATTTTCAACGGCAAAGACTGCGTTTGAAGTAGATATAGTACCTCTGTCACCGACTTGTCCGCCGCTCTCTGCATAGAAAGGTGAATTTTTAAGAACGATTACAGCTTCACTGCTTGCGTCAAGATATTCACGTCTTTCTCCGTCAACAACAACAGCCTCTATAACGCTGTCGGACTCAAGCTTGTCATAGCACTCGGCTACGGTCGATTCGATATCCTTAAGCACGGTTGCCGTGCCTTTCCATGCCTCGGCACCTGCATCTTTTCTTGCTTTTCTTGCGGCAGCTCTGCTTTCAAGGGAGATTCTCTTAAACTCTTCTTCATCGACAGTCATTCCTCTTTCGCTGAGAAGTTCCTTTGTGAGATCTATCGGGAAACCGAATGTGTCTTGAAGTTTGAATGCATCTGCACCGCCCAAAATAAGTGACTCGTGCTTTTCGATTATTGCATTGAGCATATTAAGTCCGTTGTCAACTGTTCTTGCAAAGTTTTCTTCTTCGGACTTTATGACCTTAGTGATAAGTTCCTGTTTTTCACGAAGGTTCGGGTACGCAAGCTCATTTTCTTTTATAACCGTATCGCAGATCTTATATAAGAACGGCTCGTTTATGCCTAAGAGTTTGCCATGTCTTGCGGCACGTCTTAAGAGTCTGCGAAGGACGTATCCCCTGCCCTCGTTTGACGGCATGACACCGTCACCTATCATGAATGTCGAACTTCTGATATGGTCTGTGATAACTCGAAGTGAAATATCCGACTTTTCGCTTTCGTGGTACTTGACGCCCGATATGTCGATAACGTGCTGCATGATATTTCTGACGGTATCAACCTCAAAGAGATTGTCAACACCCTGCATTACGCAAGCAAGTCTTTCA
>CAYWDD010000079.1:0-6892 GCA_964456935.1 uncultured Faecalibacterium sp.
AATACTACGTCCGTGTACGAACATATAAGACAGTTAAGATCAACGGAAAGAGTGTGAAACTTTATTCAAGTTGGTCTAAAGTCAAAAATATAAAAACAAAATAAAGAATATAAGCAAACATAAAAAAGCAGAGGTTCGGTCGCCTCTGCTTTTACTTCGTTCTGTGATAGGGTTTCAATCAAGTGAAAACCTATGTGTACATATTATTATTCGTTTATGTATTCCTTGAGTTTTTCCTCGTTCAACAGACGTATGTATTTGCCGTCTTTTTCGATAGCTCCCGATGAAATAAAGCTGTCGAATGCTCTGTAAAGTGAGGCTCTGCCGATGTCAAGACTGACGGCAAGCTTTGTGTAAGGCTGTTTCAATTGCAACGTCTTATAACCGCCGAAACTTTCCATGAGGAACGAGGCAAGTCTGTTCTCTGCCGTGCCGCCTGTGAAAGAATCAATACGGTCGTTGAGATAGTATATTCTGTCGGACAAATATGAAATTAAATTAGTCGCAAGCACCTGATCCTGCACCATAAGTACGTTTACAGTGCTTTTGTCAATGAACAGCACTTTCGTTTCGGTCGTTGCGACAAGCTTTGAAACATAATAGCCTCTCTGTGAGTAGAGCGTGACCGCACCGAATATGTCGCCTTTAGTCAAACTGCTGACGATAACACCGCTTGACGGCTTGACAACGTTGACGTTACCTCTGACGATAAAGCCGATGCTTGTTTCGTAACTGTCGGGTGAATATATTACATCGCCTCTTTTGTAGACGACTATGGTCTTTTCCTGAGCCTCGAGCAAGGCACTCAAACTTTTGCGTGACACACCGAAAAATAATTTTGTAGCACAAAGTGCGTCAAGCACCTGCTTAGTTACTTTCATATCAATAGCCTTTCTGCCTGAATATATTAAGCTCACTAACGGCGAAGTGAGCCGAGATAGTTCTGTCTTATTTGGTACACTAACAATAAATATAAACGATAATAGGCACTTTGTCAATAGAGTTTTAATATTTATCGGAATAAATTTTCAGACTGCCGCATATGTGTGACAGTCTGAAAAGCATTAAATAAGCGTATTAAATTTTAATTTCGTCAAGGAGCTTTTCCGCTTTTTCAAAGTCCGTTTTCGGCACTATTTTGTCAGTCCATCTTTTAACGAACGTTTCGAGTATTCCCTGCGGTTCTTCCTCGACCTTTTCTTCTTTTTCTTTGTCTTTTTCAAGATATGCCGCCTTGAGTGCTTTCAAAAATTCGTTTTCTCGGTACACCTTAAGTCGTGGTAATTCAAGGCTGTATGCAAGTTCTTCAAGCTCTGCTACCGTGTCGCAGCCGTAACGCTTTATCATACTCTTAAACGTGATAGGTTTGAAATAGTAGATACTGCCTGCATATTTTCCGAAAGATTTTTTTGCGTCCAAGTATCCCATCGTCATTCTTTTTTCAATCATCTCGGGACTGAAATCGAAAGCCGCTCCGAGTTCTTCGGGATTATACGGACGTATGTAAACTATTTCGGCACATGAAAAGTTCTGCTCATGCGCATAGCCTTTTATTGAAGAAATATCTACGACTACCAGACGGTTGTATCCTCTCTTTTTAAGCAAGCTTATCGGTGCGTTGTCATACACACCTCCGTCTAAGAAATGTTCGCCCTCCGGACCGATTCTGCTTACACCGGGGAACTTTGATGATGCCAGCAGGTAGTCCACAAGCTCATTTTCGGGAATATCGTCAACGAAAAGTTCAAGCGGATTCATAGATGAAAGCTGATATGTTACGATGCCAAGCGGTATTTTGCTCTCTCTGACCGCCTCCTCATCTATGTACTGCGAAAGAAAATCCCTTGTCGGTGACGCATCTATTCCGCCTTTTTTAAAAAACTCCTTTAAAAGTACGGGGTAGTTTTTCACGCTGAAAAGGTTATCTGCGTCTTTTAATTCTTCTTCTATTTTTACACCCTTGTCTATTGTTGCGGTACTCCACATTTCGAGTGCCGAATCGTAGTCGTTAGCCGCTATCAAAGCTCCGTTGATAGAGCCTATCGACACACCTGCTATAGCGGAAAATCTGACTCCGAGTTCACGCATGGCTCTCCAAGCACCTATCTGATAAGCACCTTTTCCGCCTCCGCCTGCCAATATAAGACCGAACGGTTTCATTCTTTCTCAACTCCTTTGCAAATACTGTTAAAATTATATTATATTTCGGATAACTTTTCAATGTTCGTAAAAAATTTTAATGAATTTGTTTTGGGTGGGGTTTGGGAAAATTAAAAGGCGTGAGTTCGTGTACCTCGGGTCGCAAGCCGACGGCAGTCGGCTTGCGACACGGGGTGCCGAACTCACGCCCCGCTGCTGTAAAGTGCGTTAAGATCAACTTTTGAAGGCTGCACAGGTTCACCTCTGAACTCTGAGTGCATTGAGTATGGCTATCATGGAAACTCCGACGTCCGCAAACACGGCAAGCCACATATTCGCAAAGCCTAATGCTCCGAGTATCATTATGGCAAACTTTACGGTCAAAGCAAATATGATATTCTCTTCTACAAGTTTCATCGTCTTCCGACTGAGCTTTATAGCCGTGGGAAGTTTTGATATATCATCGTCCATTATGACTATATCAGCCGCCTCTATTGCCGCATCGCTTCCCAAAGCACCCATTGCGATACCGATATCGGCCTCTACTATTACAGGGGCATCGTTAAGTCCGTCACCTGTATAGACGGTTATCCCCTCTTGCTTTATTTTCTTAAGCTCATCGGACTTGTCAGACGGCAGTAAACCTGCGTGAACTTCGTCAAGACCTATCTTTTCACCGATAAACTTGCCTATCTTTTCATTGTCACCCGTGAGCATAACAGTCTTTGAAATGCCGTTTGCTTTAAGCGACTCGACAGCCGCTTTGCTGTGTGCTTTTATTTCGTCCGCTATCTCGATACTTCCGATGTAATTTCCGTCAACTTCTGCATAGAGAATAGTGAACGGACTGTCGATTTTCTCAAATGAAATGCCAAGCTGTCTCATAAGCTTTGCGTTGCCGACATGGACTTTTTTGCCGTTGACAGTTGCCTCAACACCGAATCCCGTAAGCTGTGTAGTATCCGAAATCTTATCAAGGTCTATCTTTTTACCGTATTCCGCTTTGATAGACTGAGCTATGGGGTGGTCGATATAACCCTCTGCATAAGCACACATCTCTATAAGCTCCGATTCGCTTACACTCTTTGCATTGATGCTTTGAACCTTGAACTCACCTTTTGTGAGCGTGCCTGTCTTATCAAAAACGGCAATTTCAGCCTTGTTCAAAAGCTCAAGATAGTTACTTCCCTTTATGAGGATACCGCTTTTAGATGCCTTTCCTATGGCACAGAAAAATGTCAGCGGTACGGATATAACTAATGCACAAGGGCAGGAAACAACAAGGAACAGCAAATCTCTTGATACCCACTGTGAGAAGTTTCCGACAAACAAAGTCGGAACGACCGCAAGCAAGACAGCCGCCAAAACAACGCAAGGAGTATAAACCTTGGCAAACTTCGTAATAAAGCTTTCACTCTTTGCCTTTTGACTTGATGCCTCTTCAATGAGGTACATTATCTTGCTGACGCAGGAATCTTCAAACTCTTTCGTGACTTCTATTTCTATTGTACCACCGAGGTTTATGCAGCCGCTTAAAGCCTCATCTCCGACAGTGAGTTCTCTTGGCATACTTTCACCTGTTAAGGCAGATGTGTCGATAGTTGTCGCACCTAAGACAACTTTTCCGTCAAGAGGGATCTTCTCCCCTGCTTTAACGATTATCGTATCACCGACTTCGACTTCTTCGGGCATGACCTCTACTATCTCGCCGTTTATCTTTTTGTTTGCAAAATCCGGTGTGAGGTCTATAAGTTGACTTACAGATGCTCTTGATTTTCCGACCGCTATGCTTTCGAAAAGTTCACCGACTTGATAGAAAAGCATAACCGCAACCGCCTCCGGATAGTCCTTCAATCCGAACGCACCTATTGATGCGATGAGCATTAAAAAGTTTTCATCAAAAATCTGACCGTGAGATATATTCTTTGCCGCTTTGATTATGACGGAATATCCGACAACCGCATATGCCGCAATGAAAAGAACTATCTTCGCAATCTCAACGGGAATGATAAGTCCTACCGCATACAAAGCAGCGGCAACGATTATCTTTGTCAGCAGTCTTTTCTGTTTTTTAGTCATTATCCCTCATCTCCCATGTTTTATCTTAAGATAACGCAATCGGGTTCAACTTTCTTGCATACACGCTGAATTTCGTCCATTATGCTTTCAAAACGCTCATCGTCGGCTTTGACGGTCATTTTACACGTCATGAAGTTGACGGTGGCTTTTTCGACTCCGTCTATCTTGTTTATAGCGTCCTCCATCTTTGCCGCACAGTTAGCACAGTCAAGATCCTGCAATTTAAAAACTTTTTTCATAATTAACACCTCTTTGATTATTCTTCGATATGCTCAATGCCCTGATTCATTATCGTTCTGACATGATCGTCGGCAAGTGAATAAAATATAGTTTTTCCGTCACGTCTGAATTTGACGAGCTTTGACTGTTTGAGTACCCTGAGCTGATGCGATATTGCGGACTGGCTCATTTCAAGAAGTTGTGCTATATCGCAGACACACATTTCACTTTCAAACAGCACATACAATATCTTTATTCGGGTGCTGTCTGCAAAAACCTTATAAAGCTCCGCAAGGTCGTAAAGCTCCTCTTCATCGGGCATCGACTTTTGCACCTTTTCGACTATATCGCTGTGAACGTACATAAAATCACAGGTTTGTGTATTTTCGTTGTCCATAACTGTTCTCCTTTCATTTGAACGTCTGTTCATATGTTATTATAAGCAAGCGATACTATATTGTCAATACATTTTCAAATATTTTTTTAATTTTTATTGACTTTCTTGTTTTCGCTTGCCTTTTGACAGATAAATTGGTAAAATGTATTAGGAAAAGTTTTGAGTTAAGGCGGTGATGATATGAACGGCAGATTTTTAATAAACCGTACTCCTTATCAAGAGTATACGTTTGAGCTTAGAGCCGGAAACGGTGAGTCTATAGCTATAAGTCAGACGTTTCCGACAGTCGAAAGCTGTGAAAATATCATCGACAGCATCAAGCGAAATGCAAAAGCTCCGATTGAGGACAGAACTCAATATAAATGGAAAGCCATTGCGTACCCTAAATATGAGGTATATAAGGATATGACGGGCGAATTTCACTTCAGACTCAAATCGGCAAACGGTGATATAATCGCAATAAGCGAAAGCTACACTACAAAATCAAGCTGTCTTAAAGGCATACGCTCCATTGGAAAGAATGCTCCCGACGGCAAAATCATTATCAATTTTGAAAGCGGTGATTAAAAATGGATAGGCAAAAGCTGACTTCTCTTGAACCTTTTTTTGACGGCTGGCTCCTTGACAATGTTATCGACCAAACAGAAAGCAACACGCTTTACCGTGTGATGAGAACTTCACCGGACGGCGGTGTAAACTTCAGACATTTGAATGTTATCACTGTGAAAGCTGCCCCGCCCCACAGTGACGGTGAGTACCCCGAAGAGGTTCAGATGAAACTGATGCCCCTTGAAATAATGCACAAGATGAAAAACTGCGACAGAGTAGTTACATATTACGACTGCCGCACAGAATATGTCGGTGAGGGCGAATATGCGATACTTTCTTTGGAAGAATGTGTCACTCCCCTCTCGGTCGAATATGACATACACGATCTCCCGACTGCAACGGCTTTGAAGATTTGCATTGCGACTTGCGAGGCTGTCGGTCAATTCAGATCAATGGGCATAACGCACGAGAACATAAGTCTTGACAATATTTTCGTTGACAGTTTCGGTAATTTCAAGCTTGGTTCTTTTGCAAATACAGGTTCAAATGACGACTGCAAAGCTCCCGAGGAATACAATAACGGCGATCTTTCTCAATCCGATATGTACGCATTGGGTATGCTGTTGTTTAAGTCGCTCAACCACGACAGAGCACCGTTTCTTCCCGAATATCCTCTTGAAGTAAACGAGGAAAATCTCTCAAACGCACTAAAAAGACGTCTCGGCGGTGAAATACCGTCGGCAGGAGAAAATTTCCCGTCGGGCATAGACAGGATAATCAAGAGAGCGTGTGCATTCAAGCCCGGTGACAGATATCAAAATCTAAACAGCTTAAAGAGAGATATAGAGTTCGTGCTTTCCGACATTGACCCCACCTATTCTGCAAATACCGCTACTGTTACAGGGTACGCATTCGGTCAATCTGTACCGAAGTCGCAGCGTGAACAGTTCGAAGACGAGGGCGAAATAACAATAAAAGATGAGGGCAGTTACTCATATTCAGGTAGTGGATATCAAGATCACAGTGAGGATTCCGGAAAGATAATCAAAGGTCTTATAGCCGCAATAGTTGCAGTTGCCGTAATTTCGGTCGCACTCATCAGTTACAGTCTTTTCGCACCGAGCAAAGAACCCGAAACGACGACTACTACCGCTCCGACCACAACTCAGCCGACAGTGGCACAGCAACCTGTTGCCGAATCAACGACAACAACAGAGCCTATCACAACCGCTCCGACTACGACAGAGCCTACAACACCCGTTGTACCGCAAGAGCAAACGACAAAACCGACAATGGCAACAACTGTCGTTACCACTACGACAACACAGCCGACAACGACTGTCGCACCCAAGCCGGAATACGTTGAGATAGAAAATCCGTCACTTGAACTTATGGAAAATGACGGCAGAGTCGAAGAAATCTTAGTTTTTGCCGATGCGACATTCGGTGCGAGAGTCCGCACAAACGGTGAGGCACTGCTTTACGAGTACGACGAAAACGGAACGATAG
>CAYWDD010000080.1:0-6891 GCA_964456935.1 uncultured Faecalibacterium sp.
AATATGCTTTCAGAAAGTATATTGAACCAAATCAGTGCAAACAGGACGATACACACACATGAAGATATCAGTGCGGTTACTTTAAGCTTATCCGCTTTTCTTGCAAATGTAGCTATGAAAGATGCAAGGTATATAACAATCAGAACAATTAAGTCATAGTCGGACTCCATCTCAAACCACGAATGACCCGAGGCGAAAATTGCCAAAATAAAAGATGTTCCGAGTGTACCGAAAAAGCTAAACGGACTTAAAGATTTGCTGTCTTTCGGGTGCAAGCTCACCAAAAAGACGAAGTAAGCAAGGTATGTTATATTGCCGTCAAGATTCGCAAAATCAATAGCTTTTATGACAAACGGCAAAGATGCCGCAACATTCAGCCACTCGACAAAAGCGATACGTCTTTGGTCGGGTTTTTCTTCCTTTTTCACTCTCAAAATGAAGAGTCCGCCCAAAATCATTAAGAGTGTGAAAAAGACAAAAGCTTTCGTATCATGATCGGATATTGCTTTAAACGAGTAGAAAAGCACACCGGCATAGTACACAGGAAGCGGTGACACAGCCGACATGATAAAAATAACGGGCAAAGTCAAAACAGAGCATATCAAGATATAATTTTCTATCTCACTTACTAAGTCAAAGCTATTGCCTATCATCGCAAGAGTTGCGAATATTCCTGCTGTATAAAGAATGGAAACGCACTCTCTGACGACGGTATTTTCATACTTCTTCACAAGTATAAACATTGCTGCAGCCTGCCCTGCTATTAAAGGCAGGAACGAAATCACCGTTTTAACTGCCAAGGGCATATTGTTCCAATTTGTCGCAAACAGCAGTATCACACCTGCACCGACCAAAACAGAACTTAAAATCGAGAATATAGTCACGAGCGTCACCTTGCCGCCGTTAGAATATCTTTCTCTCAGTCTGTCTGCCGCATAAGAGTCGATTATGTTTTCTTTTTCCCATTCATTAATTTCTCTTAGGAGCTTTTTGTTCGTCATTTAAAGACCTCCTTTACAAGGGTAATATATCACAAATTTTTTGGTTTTTCAATAGTGGGGTGAGCGGAGCTGCCGCCGTCAGGCGGCGGCGGAGCGTAACGGCGGCAGCTTGCGTACTCCCCGAGCTTTCAGCGAGTGGGAGTGCCAAGCTGCCGCCCCGCTGCTGAAAAGTGCAATTACGGAAAACTTTGTAGGCTAAACAGGTTGGAAGTTTGAAAATCTCCGGAGTCTGAACTTGCCTCGCCTGAAAGGAGAGGTGGCACGGCTTTGCCGTGACGGAGAGGTTAGATATAAAAAGCTGCGGTTACAATTTAAATTTCTTCGTACAGTCGGTTTTTCGGCAGCGACATCGGCACCCCCACGGCGAAGCCGTGGGGGTACACGCTGTCGCTGCCCGCCCGCCCGCAGGGCGGGCGGTTCTCCTCAACCATCAATGCCCCATTTTTCGTTTACAGCCGATAAATAAAAAGTTCACATTCATCACAGAATATTACAAATAACTTAATTTATACGACAGCTTTAGGACAAAAATTTACTTAATTCTATCTATTTTTCATATATATGGTATATTAATATGTCGTATATCACTAAAAACAGTGTGAAAGGAACTTGACTGTTAAACACAAAAATCAATTTTAAAAAGAGGTTGTCGAACATGAAACACAAACATCTGATAAAAGCGGTAGCCTTTTCTCTGATCTTCGTTATCCTGTTCAGCTACGCTACCCGTGTAGTTACAGTTTCGTCTGACGATAATGAATATCAGTGGATCTCCGGTATATACGAAGAACCGAAAGACTCGCTTGATGCCGTTTATATAGGCTCGAGTAACTGCTACGCTTTTTGGAACTCCAATACGGCTTGGAACAACTACGGAATTGCCGTACACCCGTTCACCTGCTCATCTATGTCACTTCTTGCAGCCGAATATGTTGTCAAGGAAATGCGTAAAAATCAGCCCAACGCTGTGTACATCATCAACATCAACACTTTCCGTGAGAAAGCATTGACAAGCGTTGCTCTTCACAGACTTGTAGATTTTATGCCTTTGTCTATTAACAAATTACAGCTTACAAACTATCTTTGCAACATAAAAGGTCTGTCTTGGGACGAAAAGATGGAATACTTCTTCCCGATGATAAGATATCACAGCAAATGGGAGGACTTGGAAAAATATAACTTCTCAACAGACCTCAACGGACTTAAGGGTGGCGACACCAGAAAGTGGGCATTAAAAAACAGCGTTGATTTATCTGCCGAATATATTGTATCGGACGAATATGCCGACATATCCGAAAATCTCGTTAAGAGTCTTGACAGTTTCCTTGATTACTGTGATAAAGAACAGCTCAAAGTTGTTTTTGTCGCAGTACCGCAGGCAGCTGACAGCTTAGAATATGTCGGACAGATAAATACGATAATCAAAACAGTATCGGACAGAGGTTATACGGCATTGGATCTTCTGAATAATTATCAAGACCTCAATATCGACCCGTCAACCGATTACTACAACAATAACCACACTAACGTACACGGAGCTTTGAAGTTCACAAATTATATTTGCGAATATCTGATTGATAATTACGGCTTTGAAGATAAGAGAGATAACAAGGATTACGATAGCTGGAACGAATCGTTTAAAGAGTATTCCGAAACAGCCTCACAGTACGTTCTTGACTTTGAACTTGACTTCGACTCGCAACGTGATTACAGTCTTGAAAGTCCGAAAGACCTCAATTGTAACAATGAAAGCAACAAGATAACCGTTTCATGGTCACAGACCGAAAATGCAACAGGCTATGCCGTCTACAAGAGGACAAGTAAAACTTCTTGGGAGGCTGTAGCTTATGCCGACAAGACCGAATTTACCGATACCGATGTTAAATCGGGAACGACATATTACTACACCGTTGTCCCCTATTACACGGAAAACGGAGAAAAAGTTTACGGTAACTTCTTATATAACGGAATTGAGGTGAAGCATTCTTAATTATGAACTATCAATCACTGAATTTTATCATATTCACCGCAGTTGTATTACTCTTTTATTACACTGTCGGAAGAAAACGTCAACTTTGGGTGCTTGCCGCCGCTAACGTTGCGTTTTACGCAATCTCCGGTATAAAGTATCTGCCGTTTCTTGCAGTCACTATGGCAGCGACATACGTTTGCGGTAGAATCATCGGAAACATATACGATGCCGCCGATAAAGAGCTTGCACAATGCACTCAGCTATCGGAAAAGAAAGTCATCAGGGCAAATGCTAAGAAAAAGGCAAAGAAATCCCTTATAGTTTCAATTGTTATTTCAGTCGCACTTCTTGCCGTCTGCAAATACACTTCGTTCACGATTAAAAACATTAACAGTCTGCTTTCCGCTTTAGACGCAACGCAGATACCTATGTTTAAAATGATTCTTCCTCTCGGAATTTCGTTTTACACTTTCATGGCTTTAAGCTATGTTCTCGACATTTATTGGAAACGCTATAAAGCCGAGAAAAACTTTTTACTTTACGCTGTCTATCTCTCGTACTTCCCTCATGTGGTTCAAGGACCTATTGACAGATTCAACGAGTTTAAAGAACAGGTAAAAGACGGCATCGCTTTTAAATACGAAAACTTCACCTATGGTGCTCAGCTTGCGATTTGGGGCTTTTTCAAAAAGCTTGTCATTGCAGACAGACTCGGTTTGTACGTTGATGAAGTCATAGAAAACTGGAAAGAATATAACGGCATCTTCATTATGTTTGCAATCGTAGTATATTCGATTCAGATATACGCTGACTTCTCCGGCTGTATTGACATTGTTACAGGTATATCCGAGATGTTCGGCATCAAGATTCGTGAAAACTTCAATCACCCATATTTCTCCCGTACAATGGGCGAATTTTGGCGTCGTTGGCATATCTCACTTCAGGAATGGTTCAAAGATTATATCTACTATCCTGTTTCTGTTTCCGGATTTACGAAAAAAATCAAGAAAAAGCTTAAAGCTAAGAACATAAACAGAGCAGAAGAGCTGTTCGCCTCCTGTTTCCCTGTTTTGGTCGTTTGGCTGATAACGGGAATCTGGCACGGAGCGGCATGGAAATTCGTAGCATGGGGATTGTTTCATGCGGCACTTCTTATCGGAAGTCAGGTATTCGAGCCTACATTTAAAAAGCTCAATGAACTGTTCCATGTTGATACAGAGAACTTCGGCTGGCATCTTTGGCAAATGTTCCGTACATTCTTCTTATGCTGTGTAGGTAGAATATTCTTCCGTGCAGACGGACTTCGCAACGCATTACAGCTTATAAAGAAGATGCTTTTGAACACATATCCTCCCGTGATTTTCGGCTATGACTATTCAAAGTTCGGTATATCTTCGGCAAACGTAGTTATAGCTGTTGTAGCTGTAATCGTACTGCTTATAGTCGATATGATGCAGGAAAAGATGGAGATACGCAAGACTTTGTCAAAGCAGAACATCATCTTCAGATGGATAATTATTTTTGCAGGTTTATTTGCTGTTATCATATTCGGAATCTACGGTCCCGGATACGATGCAAGCAGCTTTATATATGAACAATTTTAAGGAGGTTTTAAACCATGGAAGAACTTATGAAAATGCTTAAAGAAAAGCACCCGAACATTGACTTTGAAAACGAAAAGAGTTTAGTAAGCAGCGGCGCTCTGGACTCAATGGAGGTCGTAACCATCATCTCGGAAATCGAAGATCAGTTCGACATCTCCGTTACAATGGAGTACATTCAACCGGCGTATTTCGAGTCAGTTGAAACCATGTGGGAAATGATAGAGGAACTCCAATGAAAAACAAGAAAAGACTTATACTGACGCTGATAGGTCCTGCGTTATTCCTGCTTTGCTATTTCTGTATACCGGAAACACTTCTGGGTTCAAAAGCAGCTGACGCAGCGGTAGGAACAGTGGCTTGGATGGCTTTTTGGTGGATAACCGGAGCTGTTGACTTTGCCGTGACGGCATTTCTCCCGATAGTGATAAATGCTTTATTCCAAGTCACGGATATGTCATCTGTAATATCGAACTACGCTTCGGAAACGATAATGCTTTTGTTGGGAGCATCAATACTGACTGCCTCATGGGAAGAAACAGGTCTTGACAGAAGAATATCGGCAAAGTTTTTATCTTTAGTCGGAAGTAAGGTACGTTCACAGATAATGTTTTGGTTCATCTTATGTACCCTGCTTTCAGCGGTTTTGCCCAATGCCGTTGTTTGTGCGGCAATGACACCTATTGCGGTATCCATGCTCCGATATATCGGTGAAGAAGATATAGCAAAAAGTAAATTCGGTTCTTTGCTGCTTTTGACGATAGCTTATGCAGCCGGACTCGGCGGTTTGGCATCTCCTCTCGGCGGTGCTATGAACCTTGTCACGATTGATTATCTCGAACAGGTAACAGGCGAAGAATACATGTATGTTTCATGGGTCATTCGTTTCTTGCCGGTAATGATAGTTCTTGTTGTAAGCAACATCATTATGCTGCTTATCGGTTGTGATAAGAACGCTCAAGTCGGAGCATCTAAGTCCTATTTCAAAGAGCAATATCAGGCTATGCCCAAGATAAGCAAGGCGGAAAGTTGGTCGCTTGCACTGTTTATTATCCCGACCGTGCTTTCGTTCTTACGTCCGCTCTATCAGTCTTACCTTCCGAATCTTAAGCCTGCGTATTTGTTTATTATATTCGCAGTTCTCTCGTTCTTCATCACGAAAGAGGACGGAGAAAGACTTTTATCATGGAAAGTAACTCAGAAGAGAATCGTCTGGGATCTTCTCTATGTTTTTGCAGGCGGTCTTGCTCTCGGCACAATGATAAACGGCAGCGGTGCGGCAGAGGCTATAGGCAACCTTGTTGCAAATGCCGATCTCAATGAAGGATTCTTCCTCGTATTTGTAATAATTACGCTGACTGTCCTTCTCTCCGATGTTACGAGTAACACGGCAACTGCTGCGGTTGCTATGCCGATAGTTGTCAGCGTTGTCAAAGGCATCGGCGGAAATCCGATTCCGTATATCTATATTGCATCTATCGGTGTAAATCTGTCATATATGTTGCCGACATCAATAAGAGCAATTCCCGTCGGCTATGGTCTTGAACCTAAATATATGCTGAAAATAGGTGTACCGATAACGGTGGTCGTTATAATTTTAATGAGCCTGTTGAGTTATTTCTTGCTCAAATTCTGGCCCGCATTCAGCACGGTATAAGGAGGAAGAATTATGTTTCAATCTATAGTTGAGGCTGTATTTTATCATGCAAAGCTTACTCCCGACAAGCTTTGTCTTGCCGATGATCTCGGTGAAGTTTCCTATAACGAGTACGCAGACAAGATTCTCAGATATGCAAGCTGTCTTGAAAATGTCGGTGTAGGCAAAGACAGCAAGGTTGTCATGGAGGCTTGTCAGACAATAGATTATTTAGCCATAACCCACGCAGTTCAGCTTTTAGGCGGAGTATTCGTACCTGTTGAGCATAACTGTGCAAAGGATAAGATAAAAAGCTTTTCCGACAGAGTATCGGCTAAGATGATTATTGTTGAAAAAGCCGACGGCTTAGACGGATATGACTGTCTGACGTACTCTGAACTTTCTCAAAATTGCCCAGAGGCACAGCCGAAAGCAATAGCTGAATTTCCGGAGAAATCATCTGTCAGCGAAATACTCTTCAGTACAGGCACGACGGGAAAAGAAAAAGGCATCGTCATAACTCACGGCAACGATTTAGCGGTTTCCGAAAACGTCATATACGGTGTTGAAATGGAAAAGGACAACGTGGAATTGATACCGTCACCGATGAACCATTCACACGGACTTCGACGCTATTATGCGAATATGTACAACGGAAGTACGGTTATACTTCTCGGCAGT
>CAYWDD010000081.1:0-6890 GCA_964456935.1 uncultured Faecalibacterium sp.
TTACTGAAGATGATGACGCAAAACTTTAATTATGAGCTTGAGTATACTAAAAATTTAATAACGGAAACCGCTAAGGACGCTGCAAAGATTGCAGCTAAATCCGCTATTAAAAAGCTGTTAGGCAAGTCAAATGTTTGGTATTGCCTATTCGGTACAGCTTTCAAGCTTGCAGACAGTGCCATAGGTGCAGGCACGCATTATGAAACTATGGATACGCTTAATATCGTTACATATATTTCATCTGCGGTACTTTTAGGCTTTGAACAGAGAGCCTCCGCATACAAATCAACGTCAATGGTCGGACTACTTAATAACGTAACCGACAGTGAATATACGTCGGAAGATCTTGAACCGTTGGCGATTGATGCAATGTATCTTTTGAAAGCTCTTTGCAATTCAAGACTTATCGGTGAACAGGTATTCAAACTTATAATTGACGATGATAACTCGACTATGCTCAGAGATGACGTTGATTATGACACACAAATGATATCTAAAGCAAATGCTAAATTCGGAACTTCATACAAAGACGTTGAAACCTTATATGATTACATATACGGAAACATACTTAAGGCAAGAGATAAGATATTCAATATTGAATACACTTCCGAAATCGTTAAGCCCGATGCTCCTGAAGTAACGATTGACTATGATACCTGTGCAACAAAGCAAAACTTTGACGATTCGTATGAGTATTGCTATGCCGACGGTGAGTGGATACGTTGCAACGGTGATACCATTCCCGTTACGCTCAAAACAAATACACAAGTCTTGCGTGTCAGAAAGGCATCTTCTAACTCAACGGTTGCAGGCGAGATAACAACCGTAACAGTATTTGCAAAGAAACAGTTGAGTAAGTCGATAACAGCAAGATATGATAACGGTGTTTATACTTTCAACAATCTGTCAGCTCTCTACAAGTATCAAATTTGTCCCATATCAGACAGATATGCAACACCGAATTGGGACGAATCATTCAAACTTGTCGGTGGCTACAATGCCGAGTTTGACACAACAAATTACGGTGAATACCTTGCCATAAGATCATTGAGCGATGCGACTAAGTATGAAACAGATTCCGAAACATTGGTTATTAAGGTAGATGTTAAACAGCCTTTGACGGTTTCTGTCTGGGGCAACGGTACGGTTGAGCAATCGAATGAAAGCTCGTACTACTTTGTCGGTGATGATGTATTCTTGACGGCAACAGCAGGCGACGGTGCTGCTTTTGACGGTTGGTATATAAACAACGTCAAACTCAGCTCGGACAATGAGTACATTCTTGAAATGTATAAATACGCTGAAATTGTTGCTAAGTTTAAGGACGATGTTCCCGTTAAGGCAAGCGGTATATCCGTATCTATGATAAACGATTCGTATATTTACTCTATGAGCGAGAGCGGCTATAAGCTGTTTGTCGGTGACAAGGTTAAATTTACGGCAAGCTTTGAACCTGCGAACGTAAGCGATAAGTCGCTGAAATGGACTTCGAGTGACGAAAACATCGCTGTAATTGATGAAAACGGTATCGTTGAGTTTGTCGGTTCGGGTACAGTAAGCTTTACGGCAACAACTTATGACGGAGTTTCGACTTCATTTAGCCTTACTGTATACGATAACGATATCAGCTCAATTAAAGTCGTTAAGCTGCCAAACAAGACCGAGTATTACGAGAACGAAGATTTCACAAAGGACGGTTTGGTTGTTTCGGCTATGTACGCAGACGGCAAATCAGCGGAAATTACAGAGTACAACATAAGCGGATTCAGTAATTCTGTCGGTGAGCATGAAATCAACATTACCGCAAACGGAAAGAACACACACTTTACGGTAAATGTCGTTCATAACTACGAGTGGCAAACGACAGTACAGCCGACCTGTAAATCCGACGGTGTAAGTTCTAACAAGTGTTCGGTTTGTTCAGATGTCAAGGAAACAAAGAAAATAGATGCCCTTGAGCATGAGTGCGAATGGACAGTTACAAAAGAGGCGGAGGAAGGTTCAAACGGTATCAAAGCATATGTATGTAAGAACTGCGGTGAAACAATTAAGACCGAGGAATATGCATGGCATACACATAATTATGTACACGAAGTTGTCGATGTAACTTGTGATACCGATGGATATACAAAGCATACCTGTACGATTTGTAACGATACTTACTTTACAGATACGGTAGCAACCACGGGTCATAGCTTTAGCGAAAGAATCAAAGCACCGACTTGTACGGAAACAGGTTATACTTTATATGAATGTTCGTCATGCGGATATAAGTATATTTCGGATCAGCAGACCGCTTTGGGTCACGACTATGTATCATCTGAAATTAAAGCAACTTGCACGACTCACGGCTGTACAAGATACACCTGTAGCCACTGCGGAGATTCATATGATACCGATTTGACCGAGAAAACTCAGCATACATTCATTATTACTTCACATGAGGGAACGTGTGAAATAGGCGCACACAAGGTTTATACTTGTGAAATCTGCGGTTACACATATGATGCAGACGAACAAGAGCCGAGCGGACACAACTATGTAATCACAACCGTTAACGCAACGTGTGAATCGGACGGCTATGTACTTCATAAATGTTCTGCCTGTTCAAATGAATATAAGACAAACGTAACTGCGGCAAAGGGTCACAGCTTTGGCGAATGGGTGGTTAAAACTCCTGCTACGGTTACTGAAAAAGGTGAAGAATACAGAGTTTGTGTAAACTGCGGAAAGACGGAAACAAAGGAGATACCGATATCTGACCACGCTCATACGTTGGGCGAATGGGCAGTTGAAACGCAAGCCTCATGTGTATCATACGGACTTAAGGTTAAGAGATGTACAGAGTGTGGCGAAATTGTAGAATCACAGACAATAGCAGCCTTAACTCATGACTATACCGAAACCGTTTTTGATCCGACTTGTGAAACCGAGGGATATACTGAGCATAAGTGTATCAATTGCGGTGATACATATAAATCTGATTATGTATCCAAGCTCGGACATACAAAAGGCGACTGGGCGGTAACAACAGAGGCTACTTGTGAGCAGGACGGCTTTAAGGTTTGCAAGTGTACAACTTGCGGTCAGGTTCTCGAATCCGAAACAATCACTATGATCGGACATAAGCAGGGAGATTGGAAAGAAATAAAGAAACCGACCTGTACAGAAAACGGTAAATCGGAGATGCGTTGCACCGAATGCGGAACTCTTATAGCCGAAAAAGACATATCGGCAACAGGACATACATACGCAAAGACGGTTGTAAGTCCGACTTGTGAAGAGGACGGCTATACGATCTACACTTGCAGCAAGTGTAATGACAGTTACACCTCTGAGCCGACGGATAAACTCGGACATAAGCCCGTAACATCTAAGGAGGCTAAAGAGTCAACGTGTACATCGGTAGGTTATACAGAGGAAATCAGCTGTTCGGTTTGTGAGAAAGTTCTTACCGAGAGTGTTGAAATACCGATGAAGTCGCACAGCTATACCAGTGTTGTAATCCAGGCTACCTGCGAAACGGAAGGCTATACGATGCATACATGTACAACCTGCGGTCGCAATTATATTGACAGTGTTGTTCCCGCAATAGATCATGCCGATGAAGATAATGACGGCTATTGTGATATGTGCAAAACAGAGTTGTCACCTCACGACCAGATTGCCGATTGTGACTGCGATTGTCATAAGTCAGGCATAACTAAGATAGTTTGGAAACTTCTCAACTTCTTCCGCAAATTATTCAAGATTGAGAAATATCAATATTGCGAATGCGGTATTAAGCACTGGTGAGATTAAAATATGCACTTATGTGCTTGAATGATGAGAGGCATTAGAAATCGCCCGTTTTATGGGCAAAACTGTGGCAGTGTGTACCGTTAGGTACACACTGCCACAGCTGGCTTTCCACCGCTTTCGCCCACCTGAACCGTTACTTTCGGAATGAACAAAATAGTAACAGAAAAATAATCTCCAAAATGATTGACAAGCGAAAGCCGATGTGCTATAATAACCAAAGTCAGCAGATGAGATGTGTCTGCAAAATATACGGAGGCTTAGCTCAGTTGGTTAGAGTACTTGCTTGACATGCAAGGGGTCACTGGTTCAAGTCCAGCAGTCTCCACCAGAAAAAAACACCCATGATTCCTTATTTTCAAGGAATTACGGGTGTTTTCGTTTTTTGGGTGGTGATACAAAAAGTGTTGGAAAATTGTCAGAAATCAGTCAATTTTCAGCTCCAAAACTTTCTGTCAAGACTCCTGTATTGTACAGCCTCTCTTAGGTGAACCATAGTTATTACCTCGCTCTTGTCAAGATCTGATATCGTTCGTGCTACACGCAGTATCTTGTCGTAGGCTCTTGCCGAAAGACCGAGCTTTTCAAAGCTGTCCTCAAGAAAGTCCTTTTGTTTTTCATCTATTTTGCAAAATTCTCTCGTCATGGCAGGAGTCATCTTTGCGTTACACGTTACGTTTGTACCTGCAAAGCGTTTTTGTTGAATGAGCCTTGCTGCGTTGACTCTTGCTCTGATTTCAGCCGAGCTTTCGCCTCTTTCGTCATCGGAAAGCTTTTTAAATTCAACCTGCGGAACTTCAATGTGAATGTCAAGTCTGTCAAGCAGAGGGCCGCTGACTTTTGAAAGGTACTTTGCAGCCGCACCGTTCGGGCAGGTGCATTTCTTTGTCGGGTGTCCGTAGTAACCGCAAGGGCAAGGATTCATCGCACATACAAGCATAGTTTCACACGGATATGTCAGTGTGCCGCTGACACGGGAAATCGTGATAACACCGTCCTCCATAGGCTGACGCATGGTTTCCATAGCTCCTCTTGAAAATTCGGGAAGTTCGTCTAAAAACAGTACTCCGTTGTGGGCAAGGCTGACTTCACCGGGGTGGGGGACACGTCCGCCACCTGAAAGCCCCGCTGTGGAAACGGTATGATGGGGTGAGCGGAAAGGTCGCTTTGTTATAAGTGACGTTCCGCTTGGCAATGCACCGGCTATTGAGTATATCTTAGTCGTTTCAAGGCTTTCTTCAAATGTCATGTCCGGAAGTATCGACGGTATTCTTTTTGCAAGCATACTTTTGCCCGAACCGGGAGGGCCTATCATGAGCGTGTTGTGTCCGCCTGCTGCGGCTATTTCCAACGCACGTTTGACGTGGTACTGTCCTTTGACGTCTGCAAAATCAAGATAAGGTGTGTTGTCGATGTTCTCGGTGTAATCCTCACTTCTGCAAGGTTTAAGACAGCTCTTCCCCGTGAGGTGATCTGTTACCTGACGAAGATCTTTTGCAGCGTACACCGTAATTCCTTTGACAACGGAGGCTTCTGCCGCATTTTCAAGAGGTACGAAAACCTCACTTATTCCGTTTTCTTTAGCACATATAACCATGGGCAACGCACCGTTGATCTTTCTTATGTGACCGTCAAGAGAAAGCTCACCGACAAATGCTTTTCCGTCTGTTTCGCAGAATATCTGTTTTGTGCATTTGAGCATGGCTATAGCCATAGGTAAGTCGTAGACAGGGCCTTCTTTTCTGACATCGGCGGGTGCGAGATTGACGGTTATTCTCTGATCTGTATATTTAAAGCCGTTGTTTTTAACAGCCGAGCGAACTCTGTCACGGGATTCACTGACAGATGTGTCGGGCAAACCGACTATATCAAAGCGAGGTAAACCTGTTGATATATCCATTTCTATATCTATTATATATGATTTAAGACCGATAAGTCCCATGCTTTTTATCTTAGTGAACACCGCTACGACCTCCTTAATAAACTAACTTATTTAATTATATCATCTTTTTGGCAAAAAGTAAATGAAAATTGTCACATATTTGAAAAAATCAGCAAAAGGAAACGCAAAATGTCGCAGATAAACTGTCGGCATTTTGCGTTGTTTTTAAATTAGCTGAGTTTCGCTATACTTTCATTAAGCATCTTGATTTTTTCGTCAAGCTTGGCTTTTTCCTGTTTTTGTCCTTCAATGACAGCAGCAGGGGCTTTGCTTAAGAAACCTTCGTTTGAAAGCTTGCCGTTGATTTGTGCAAGCTTTTTCTCCGCTCCCTCAAGCTCTTTTTGAAGTCGCTTGCGTTCAGCCTCGAAGTCAACGAGATCTCCCATGGGGATATATATCTTTGCGTCATGAGTGACTATGCATACCGCATCGGAAAGTTCGTCAAAGTTGTCGCCTATCTCTGTTTCTGAGGCAGAGGCAAGTCTTTGCATGAATACAGATGAAGATGCGAATACATCTTTCTTGTCTGTCGCAATGTAGACCTTGGCTTTTCTTGACGGCGGAACATTCATTTCGGCACGTCTGTTTCTTATCGCTCTGATAGCCTCCATGATGCTTTCCATCTTCTTCTCGTCCTCGGAGAAGTTGAGCTTTTCATCATAAACGGGCCATGCACTCTTCATTATAGTTTCTCCGTCATGGGGGAGAGTGAGCCAGATTTCCTCTGTGATGAACGGCATGAACGGGTGGAGAAGTTTCAGCGTTTCACTCATAACATAGATGAGGACTGCCTTGACTTGTTCTGCCTTTTCACCGCCTGCCTGAAGTCTTATCTTTGCGATTTCGATATACCAGTCGCAGAAAACGTCCCAAATGAAGTCGTAAAGCTTTTGAACGGCAACACCGAGTTCAAACTTTTCGAGGTTGTCCGTAACTTCTTTTGCAAGTCTGTTGAATTGTGAAAGTATCCACTTGTCCTCAGTTTCAAGCTTTTCGGGTACAAACGGTGCTTTTTCCGTGCCGTCGAGATTCATGAGTATAAATCTTGCCGCATTCCAAAGCTTGTTTGCGAAGTTTCTGCTTGCCTCAACCTTTTTCTCCGAATAACGCATATCGTTTCCGGGACTGTTGCCTGTTGCAAGAGTAAATC
>CAYWDD010000082.1:0-2528 GCA_964456935.1 uncultured Faecalibacterium sp.
TGATTACGGCTCAATGCGAGAAGTCTTGACAAGACGTTTTGAGCATTATCTTGATAAAAACGAAACGGACGAAGGTTTTAAGACGCTGCCCGATCTTATCTTGCTTGACGGCGGTCACGGTCAGATAAATGCGGTCAAGCCTGTTTTGGAAAGCTTAGGCTTAAACGTGCCGCTATACGGCATGGTAAAGGACGATAAACACAGGACAAGAGCTATTGCCGTTGACGGGGGAGAGGTTGCAATAACGTCAAAACGTCAGGCATTTACGCTCGTTTCCGAAATTCAGGAAGAAGTGCATCGCTTTGCGATAACTTATCATAAAAGCAAACACTCGAAAAATTCGCTCGAAACCAAGCTTACGCAAATCGAGGGTATCGGTGAGAAGAAGGCAAAACTTTTGCTTAAGACTTTCAAAACTATGAAAGCTATATCCTCGGCAAGCGTTGAAGAGCTGTATTCAGTCAGCGGAATTTCAAAGACCAATGCAGAAAAAATATATGAATATTTCAAAGGAGAAGTATGATGAATAAATCAAGATTTGCAGTAATAGCGGATACACACTATTTTTCACCGACATTAACAGACGGAAAAAGAGCTTATGAGCTTAGGAGCGGCTCTGATCAAAAATGCCTGCTTGAATCGGGAGCTATAATCGACTCGGCATTTAAGACACTTGCCCTTGACGAAACCATAGACAGCGTGCTTGTTTGCGGTGATACGACTTGTGACGGAGAAATCGCAAGCCACAAGGAGTTTATAGAAAAACTTGATTTTTTAAGCCAATACAAAAAAGTATACGTTATAACTTCAACTCACGACTGGTGCAGTGACAACAATGCCAGAGAATACTTCGGTAACGAGGAAAGAAAGATAACGCAAGTTGCCAAAATCGATGAACTTAAAAATATGTATTCACGTTTCGGACTTGACGAGGCTATAGCAAGATATGATATAGAGAACGGTCTTTGCTCATATGTTGTCAAGCTTTCGGACGGATTCAGACTTTTTGCACTCAACGATGACCAAAACGGAAAAGGCAGTTCAGGTTTCAGCGATGAGCAGATGAAATGGATAGAAGAACAGCTCATCGAGGCTAAAAAAGCAGGGGATAGGGTAGTAGCAATGCAGCACCATGTCGTTCTCATGCACTACACACCGCTTTTAACTAAGGGCGGAATCTGCTGTGCCGACACGGACAAGCTTGCCGAATTGTTTGCCGAAAACGGTGTAGAGCTGTTATTTGTCGGTCATTCTCATATGCACAGTATGACAGACTATGTATCATCAAGCGGAAAGAAGATGCTCCAAGTCAATGTCGGCTCACTCACAGGCTATCCGGCACCGATAGTCAAGGTCAACATTGACGATGAATACACATCTGTACATACAGAATATGTTCATAAATTTAAATATGACGGAAAAGATTACACACTTGACTATCTTCTTGACCATTCAAGAGGCGTCCTTGAAAACGTCATCAATGCGGCTTGCTCCGGTAATAAAGCGGAATTTCTCGACAGATGTGCCGCTCTCGGTATTCATTCGTCTGTCCTTGATAAGCTCTACTTTGCCATAAGAAAGCTTTTTGCGTACATAAAGAGTGTCAAAGTCGGTGATTTTGCAAAGCTTGTCAACCGTCTGACATTCGGAAAGGGCATCAACAAGAAAGCGGCAGAAGAAATCTCAGATCAAGCCGTAGTCGAACTTATATACAATATCTTCTTAAATCTCTTTGACGGCTGTTTGACAAGATATAAAAAAGGCACACCTGTATATACCGTTGTTTCGGATTTTGCCTCTATACCGTCAAGACTTCTCAAAAAGCTTCCGTTCATACCGGATAATGTTCAGTCCATAGTTGATGAGATCGCAGAGCTTGTCTGTTTGCTCATGGACGACAAGAATGACAACTGCTATCGCAGATACAGAAACGAAAATTAAGTCAAATCAGTGTTGAATTTTGTCGAACGATGTCGAAAAATAAAAAAATTTCAAGATGTTTTTGATTCTGAAAAGAAAAAACTTGATTTTTGTCGAGGTTTGTGGTAGAGTATTCATATAAACGGGAAGAGAGGGTATAATATGGGTAACCACGAATTGACTAAGAACATAAAAAAGTTCAGAAGTATAAATGAATTTACACAGCAGGAAGTTGCTGACAGACTCGGTATCGACAGAACCACATATTCAAAATACGAAAGCGGTAAAGCAACTCCGCAATTTCATAATGTTGTAAAGCTTGCCGAAGTTTACGGTGTGACCGTGGGTGAGCTTTGCGGAAGAAGTTTTGAAGAAACGATAGGCTTTGCCGATATTGCGGGATTCAGCACGGAAGAGTTAAGACTTGTTTTCAAGTTCAGAGCTTTATCGGAAAGAAGAAAGCAAGAAGTCCTGAGAGTGACAAACAGACTTACAAACGATCAGGAGAAAGAAGAAGAAAACAAGTAAGGTTTGCTGTTACTGATATCATAAAATTTACGAGCTATTACAAATCAAAAATGATTTGTAATAGCTCGGTTTGTTTTATA
>CAYWDD010000082.1:2628-6868 GCA_964456935.1 uncultured Faecalibacterium sp.
TATGAATATAGTTTATAATAGAATCGTAAAGAGAAAAATAGAAAGGAGATGTGCTTTATGTGGCAGGTAGGCGTTGCTTTTAGATTTTTCGCAGTTGCAACCAAACTTCTCACTAAATTATGGCTTAAGATAATTTTCTGATATAAAGTTTAATAGATGTATAAAACAGTCATTTTAATGACTCCTTAATTAAATTTTTTGAAGTCTAATAAAACACATATGACCCTGCTGAAAAGCAGGGTCATATGTGTTTTATTATATATTATTTAAGCGTTGATAAACAGTATACTCGTTGCAAGGAATATCTGACCTGCAAAGTAAGTTACTATGTTGAATATCTTAAGCGGTCTGTTCTTTTCTTTGCCGCCGAAGAGAAGAAGTGCAAGTGAACCGTCGGATAAAACGAACAGTATAGCACCGATTCCGATAGTGCAGATAGTAGCGATATCGTTGTCAAATCCTTCAAGGAAGAATCTTCCGCAAATTTGGAACGATGTTATAAGCATCATTGATATAGTCAGAGCATATAACGCAACCGGAACAGCGGCAATGCCGAACTTCATCTTTGACTTTACCGCATAAACTACAAGACAGGCGAATATCACAAGAACTATGAGTATCGCTCTCCAATCAAAAACACTTGCCTGCGGTATCTGATCTTTGAGTGCCTTACCGAAAGCAACTATGTAGAAAATGTGACCTACAAGGAAACTTAAAAGTCCTATTCCGAAAACTATCTGTTTGTCCGTTATCAAGTGTAGGAACAAATCGCCTATCGCACCGAATATAAGACCGATAAGCATATATTTTGCGTACACCGAGAAGTTATCTGCCCAGAACATACAGCACACACCGGTTATGACAAATAAACTTGCACAAACCATCTTAAGTCTGAATGACTTCCAGCATTTGTTGGGCCATGAGTACTTCAAGAACAGCGGAACGAACACAAATTCAAGTGCGACCGCAACAGCGTAAATAATTTTAACTAACATATTATCCTCCAAAATGAAAATTTACTTTATTGAACCGTGGTGTGTCGGGTCTGCAAACGGATTTGCAAGAGGAATGACCTTGCTTGCAAGACCGCCTATTGCCTCGGAGGCGATTATGTGCTTGACCGATTCTTTGACAGAGTCAAGCATGATGCTTGACGGGGGAATAGTGGAAGGCTCCATCGTTACCTTGTCACCGTCTTTGAACGTAAACACAAGTCTGCGTTCGGCAATGGTTTCTACGGGTCTTATCTGAACTTCGAGTACATTTTCACTTCTCCAAACGGCAACAGCAGCCGTTGTATAGGATATTCCGCCCAAAACAACCTTATCGTATCTGTACTCACCGTCCATGCCGACAAGTATCGTGTTGGTTTCGTCGCCTTCAGACCACGTCATCGTCATGTCGTTTTCGTGGAAATTGAAACGCACGTTGCTGATGTTTCCGGCTTTGTCCTTTTCCATGAATACCGATGCAAGGGGAAGAACGCTGACAGGCATTCCCAATACGGTCAAAACGTGTGCCTTGCCGAAAACAAGACGTCTGTCGTTAAGAGAGGTTTCGAGGAAACTTCTTGCATCTTTCGGGAGCTTATCAAAAGATTTGATAGCTATATTTGTACCCTCGGCAGTGTCGTCATCGTCAATAAACGCTTTCGGGAAGTGATTCCAAACAGTAGATCTCGTCTGTTGTTCGTTAATGTTTCCTCCGGTTATGGCAACCACGGCATCGAGATCTTCAAATACGATACCGAACTGTGAGAACATTCCGTCCGCACGGTAGGAGTTTTTGTATCCGCCGTTTCTCCAGAAACAATAGCCGTAGCCGTTTTCTCCGTCTTGGTCGCCGTCACTCTTGGGAGAGTTGTCCGCTATACCCTGTGTTGCATCTATTGTCCACTGCTCGGGAATTACCTGCTTTCCGTTGTAAACACCGTGCTGTAAATAGCAAAGGGCAAACTTGGCAAGATCTTCCGTCTTAAGGAACAGACCCCAACCGCCTGCCTCGATTCCTCTTGGACAGGTTTCCCAATACGGAACATCTATTCCGAGAGGCTCATACAGACGGGGAGTGAGAAACTCCGTAACGCTCATACCCGTTGTACGGTGTATCATGGCACAAAGGACATACATATTTTCACTTGTGTACAAAAACTCCGTGCCGGGTTCGGAAGCCCACGAAGAATCGACAAAATCCTGTCACCAAGTGTCTTTCGTTCTGTCAGCCATCGGACTTACGGATTTTCCGCCCTGCATCGTCAGAAGATCAAACACGTTGAGCTTGTCAAGATACGGGTCGAATTTAGTGGGTCTAAGCTCAGGAAAAACGTCAAGGAACTTTGTTTCAAGGCTTAAATATCCCTCATCAATAGCAAAGCCTATAGCAGTCGATGTAAAGCTCTTGCTGACCGAATACATCATGTGTGGGATATTCGGGCTGTAAGGCTCTCTGAATGCCTCACAAGCGACTTTTCCGTGTCTTACGACCATTATGCTGTGAAGTTCTATTCCGTTTTCAAGACATTCGTCAATGAAAGCCTGAACTTCTTTTGAGTCAACACCGACAGATTCGGCAGTTTTGGCTCTCTGAATATCGAGAGCTTTTTCATTAGTTGAAACTTTCATAATATTTCCTCCGATCAAATCAAATCATTAAGCTGATTCTGTTTCCTTTTTTCTTTTCTGCATCTTATATGTGTAAACCTGACCTGCGACAATAGCCGCCGTCACGAGAACTACCGCAATTACCTTTCCTGCCGTAACCTTTAAAACACCCTTTTTGACGTGATTTTCGTTGCTGACAGAGAAGTTATTCAGTGCAAGATAAATATTTCCCTTGGTACGGGCTAACGTTTCATATGAGGAAAGCCTCATCAACGCATTTGATGCGTCCGCTTTTGCATCGGTTATTTCCTTAAGGCTCTTAGCCGAGCAGTTATTAGTATTAAGATTATCAAGGCTTGCGGAAATGGTGATGATCTCATTTCTAAGCGAGGATAGTCTGCTGATATAGTTAGTAAGATCGGTAATATTGTTTGTTTCGATCATACTGTAGCCTCTGTCGATAAGATCGTTCCAAGTGCTTTCGGTGTCTGTTCTTTGACCGCAAAGGTCGGGATCGTAAGTCGCTATCATTGCTCTTGTGACATAACCGTTTTTACCGAAAGCGGAAAGCATCGTCTGATGAAAAACAACACCGTAAGGATTCTTAGTTCCAAGCTGAACGGCACAGCAACCGGATTTGCTGAGCTTTGAAACATAGTTTCTTGCATTGAAGATTATGTTGCCGTGATAACTTCCTATAACTCTGCACAATCCTCCGGAAAGTTCGAGAAATTCGTTTATCTCTCCCTTTGAGGCATCTGTTCTGATAATAGCATACGAAACGGCATTAAGCTCTGTAAGATAGCTGTATATTTCGTTACGCCACTGCCAACCGTCATCTATTATAAGTGTGCGGTCGAATCTTACAGCGGAATCTACGGCATCGGAAAGCTCACAAAGTCTGTAATCCGACAAATTTGCGAATGAATCGGGTATGTGAACCTGTGAAAGGTCGGATAAAGTCATGGAGCTTATAAGCTGACCTTGATAGGGGGCATAAAGCTTTCCTAAGTCGTTATCCTTACAAAGCACGAACTTGCCGTCGGCTGTCCTTTTAACGCTGATGCTTACACAGTCTGCACCGACTTCAAAAGCGCTTTCGATAGCTTTCTTTGAATAGATCGGGTATTCCCCCCAGTTACCGCCGTGAGCGACGCTGATTATAGTTCCGCTTTCCTTGTACGGTTTTATCTCCGCTGCGAAAGAGAAAACGCTGCAACTTGTGAAAATAACAATAAGTGAAATGACGAACGCAAATAAATTCTTAACAGTTTTCATTTTGACCTCTTTTAATTCATAACATATATACGAAAATTATAACACTCTTGCTTAAATTATGCAATATTTAAAGCTAAAAAACAGCATATAAAACGTCCTGCGGTACATTCTTGTGTGAATATACCGCAGGACGATATCAAATCCGAAACTTAAATGTAAGTAATTATCAGAAATTGCTTGAGTTCCAGCCCCAAGTGCCGACTTCCTCGTACTTGATATAGATATTCGAGGGAGAGATACCGAGTTCGTCGGAAATTATCTGTGTTACTTCTGCCGTCATATTGTCATAAGCCGAAGAAGATGCACGTCCGAAAAGGCTGACCTCGACCATAGCAAGTTTTTCGCTGTTATCGCCTTTGAAC
>CAYWDD010000083.1:0-6856 GCA_964456935.1 uncultured Faecalibacterium sp.
GTCGTCCTTGACCTCTTGGATAAGGCTCTTGATTCTCGACTCAAACTGTCCTCTGAACTGTGTTCCGGCAACAAGAGCCGTCAAATCAAGCAGGTGGATTTCCTTATTAGCAAGCTTTGCGGGTACTTGACCTGAGGCTATTTTAAGAGCAATACCCTCTGCTATAGCGGTTTTACCTACACCCGGCTCACCGATAAGACAGGGATTGTTCTTTGAGCGGCGGCAAAGTATCTGCATCGCTCTGTATATCTCCTTATCTCTGCCGATGATGTTGTCGAGTTTACCCTCTCTTGCTTTCTTTGTAAGATCCGTACAATAAGTGTTCAGGCACTTACGCTTTTTCGGGTCTTTCTTTTTGTTTCTGCGTCTTTTTTCGGCTCTGCTCTCGGTTTTTTCCTCGTCATGACTTTCCTGTACAGACAAGTCACTATCACCGGGTTGGCCACCCATGTCGCCCATAAGTCCCTGCAAAAACGGAAGTGTGGGTACTCCGCCCTCTTCAAAACTTCCGTCCTCGCTTGATGCCGGGAACATACTGCCGAACTGCTCGGTTATTGCGTCAACGTCCTCGTCGGTTATGCCCATCGACTGCATCATCTGTTTGATAGGTCCGATGTTCATTTCCATAGCACATTTAAGGCAATAACCCTCCGAAGTGGTTTTACCGTTTTCAACCTTTTGTATAAACATTACCGCAGGTCTTTCATGGCATTTGCAGCACATCATTTGTTTCATTTAATTGCTCCCCTTTTACACTTAAAGTGTGAGATTATTTTTGCTTTTCTTTTTTTCTGCCTTTAAACTGGCTGTAAACCGCCGGCATATAGCTTGCAAAAGCTACCAAAGTTGAAACGGCGGCGATAATAACAAGTGTGAATGTAAGCCATATGGGCATAGTCCAAACAGAGGTCAAAGCTCCGACTGACGGGCCGAAAGCGATAACGAGTATCATTACACCGTAGAATATGCAAGTTGCGACCTTGCCGTATATCTCGGCTGCACCCGGTCTTAAGCCTAAAGCTACCATTACAACTCCGCCGATAACCATGACGGCATCTTTAAGCAGGAATACAAGGAATACCCAGCTGAAAGCTCTTATCGTGGAATCATCAGCCTGTCTGAACTTGATAAACATGATTATAGCTATTGTGATTATTGTCATTTTGTCGGCTATGGGGTCAAGAAGTTTACCCAAGCTGCTGACTTGATTGAAACGTCTTGCGATCTTTCCGTCGAAAAGGTCTGTAAGACCCGAAACAGCTATTATGATAGCTGCGATAAGGAACTGATCCTTAACAAGGAAATAGCCGAAAAACGGGATAAGTATAATTCTTATAAACGATAACAAATTGGGAATAGTTTTCCAATTTGAAAAGAGATCCTTTAAAATTTCTTTCATTAGTATGTCCTCCTAAGACTGAATTTTTAGTACGTTGAGTATATTGTCAAACACGCTTACCACTTTAGAACTCTCAACTAATGAAGTAAAGCTCTCGCTGTCTATCATGCCTGCCGCAAGCTCCAATATAAAGCAAACCACGGCAATGACTATAACCCCCTTTACAGCACCGAAAAGCAAGCCGAAAATCTCGTTTGCCTGTTTGACTGCCGGAAGTTCCGTGAGCTTATCGAGAATAAGCGTAACTATTTTAAGTAAAAGCACCGCCAAAGCAAATGCCGCAACGAAAATCACAAGCTTTAACACAGCTGTCACTACGGGGGACACTATGTTTGTCATAAGAACATCTATTGCCTGTGAGTCGCCTTGTCCTAATTTTTGTGAAAGCTCTTGAGCCATATTCTGCTTATCAATTCCGATAAGACCCAGAAATCCGCTCAAACTTTCGGGTATACTGTCAAACGCAGACTGCACCTGTGCCGCCGCCGAATCGCCTGCCGATGCAAGCTCACGGGTCAAAGTGTCATGTGCTTTCTGTTCAAAATACTGTGAATAAACTGTCGGTGCTAACTGTACCGAAACTATCTTGGCAACTATGAATGCTATCAGGTTTGACGCAAGATCCATGAGGCTTTTAACAAAACCTCTTTTCCAGCCGACGATGAGGCAAACAGCCATAAGCATCGCCAATATTATATCAATAATATATTCCATTACTATTCTCCTTTTGTTTACTGTATCATATTTCGGCTATCTCATATAACACCCCCAAACGCAATTTGATTGTATATTTTATCACACAAGTGTGAAGATATATCGACATAAAATTTAAACTTTATTTTACGGAGTATTTGTAAACCGCATTTTCCGAAAGTGCGAAAATATCAGAGCCTGACAGGGTTATCTTTTCGACAGAGCCGTCAACGTCAATGTCGTCCCCTCTTTCACCGGAGGAAATGCTGTAAGTCAATATCTTGCCCGATATCAGTACATATACGCTCTTTGTATCGGTTTCAAAGTCGAGGATATCGCTTTCTATCTCCTGCTCGAATATTCTTTCGCATTTCTTGTTGATGACTATCAAGTCTTTCTCGTTAAGCGAACCGAACTCTTTTTTAAGTATTGCAACAGAAGACTTTGAGCCGAAAGAATAGCCCGCTATCTTGTCGTACTCATAGCTGAGCACCTTGCTTTCAAGCTCTTTCATGTCGGCTATCGTATAGCTTAAATCGGTTATTACGCTGACGTTTCTGTTGTCAATGAATTTTATCTTATACACCGTTTCGTTCGGGTACTCTATAGTTCCCTCAACTTCGAGTGAGTCTATGTTAAAATGATATAATTTTGAAAAAGTATCCCCGTTTGAAACGTTTATTGAGGACACAGCAACGGATTTTCCGTTTTTGGACAGTGCAATATCTACAAGATAATCATCGGAACACTCCCAGCTGAACACAGGTGCATTTTTAGAAGAATATACGGTGACTGTCAAGGTTGACTGCGTACTTCTTGTTATTATTGCGTAGTTTCCGTTTGAGGATATATCGGCATTGATTATCTCCTCGTCAAGGTCGTCTTGATAAATGATTTTTGAACTGTCGGCTATTGTATATTTGCCTGTCGAACGCTCGAATACTATGTACTTTCTGTCGGCAGACTTGAACACGGGAGCTGCGTACCCGATGCTTTCAGAGTAACGCTCCTCACCGTTTGATTTAAACGATATGAGTGAATTAGCCGTTACGACAACGTTGCCGCCGGACATATGCAAGATGTCTATTATCTCGCTTTCGGTCGAAAACAGCTGTCCGTTGCCGCTGTCGGATTCGGATTTAGCCTTGCTTGTTCTGACCTGCGGTGCAACATAAAAAGCTGTGAATGCGACAAGTCCGACCAAGACAACAACTATGAGTGTACGCAAGATTTTCTTCTGCTTTTTTCTTCCTTTAACTTTTACTACCTTTTCGGATTTTTTCTCATTTGTCTTGCTCATTGTTTTCTTCTCCGTAAAAAACTTTATTGAGATACAGTCCGCAAGCGGGTGCTGTGACACCTGCCGCACTTCTGTCTTTGCTTTCGATTATTTTCGGTATACTGCCGAGGTCTATCTTTCCCCGACTTATGTCAAGCAGTGTTCCGACCGCTATTCTGACCATGTTATAAAGAAATCCGTCACCGCTTACCTTGAATATTACGTTGTCGTTGTTTCTTTCGATTGAGAAGTCATACACCGTTCGCACTGTGTCCTTGACAGATGAACCTGCGGCACAAAGGGAGGCAAAATCGTGCGTGCCGATAAAGTCTTTCGCCTGTTCATTGAGCATTTTTTCGTCAAGACGGTATTTATAATGATATGCTCTGCCGACAAGAAACGGATCTCTGACTTTCGAGTTGTTTATTATATATATGTACTCCTTGCCCTTGCAGTCGAATCTGGCATGAAAGTCGTCTTCAACGGCTTTGCAGTCAGTAACCGCTATCTGTTCGGGCAAGACCGCATTTAAGGCATAGACCATTCTTTCACACGGCATTTCGGTTTCTATCTTACAGCTGAAACAAAACTCGTTTGCGTGTACACCTGCGTCCGTCCTGCTGCAACCGTGGACTGTTACCTTTTGAGAGAATATTCTGTCTATGGCGTCGGTGATACACTGCTGAACGGTTATGCCGTTTGGCTGTATCTGCCAGCCGTGAAAAGCGAAACCGTCATATTTAATTTTAAAAAGATAGTTTCGCATATTCCACCTCACACAAGAGAACCGAATTTAATGTTTAAGAATACTATAGCTGCAATTGAGAGTGAAAGTGTCGCAAATGATACAATATCACGGACACCGAGTTTCATCTTCTTCATTCTCGTTCTGCCCTCTCCGCCTTGATAGCAACGGCACTCCATTGCAAATGCAAGTTCATATGCACGTCTGAAAGCCGACACCAAAAGCGGAACAAGTATAGGTATAAGTGCCTTTGATCTTTCGATAAGTCCACCGCTTTCAAGGTCGGCACCTCTCGCCTTTTGAGCGTTCATTATCCTGTCTATCTCGTCAATGAGAGTCGGGATAAATCTCAAAGCAAGCGTCATCATCATCGCAAGGGTGTGAACTTGAATATGAAAGACGTTAAGCGGTGAAAGAAGCCTTTCTATACCGTCGGTGAGCATAGTCGGAGTCGTAGTGTAGGTCAAGAGCGAACTTGCCATTATGAGTGCGACTATCCTCACAGCCATGAATACTGCGGTATATATGCCCTTTGTTGTTATGGTTATAAACGACCATGAAACCAAAGTTGTACCACCTGATACATAAAATATGTTAAGTATAGTCGTAAATAAGATTATCGGGATTATCGGCTTTATGCTTTTCAAAAACATTTTCAGCGGTACTTTCGATGCGAATATTACAACAAGCAACAGCACCGCCATAAGCAAAAGTGACCATACGTTTTTGCACAGGAATATCAGTACCAAGAGCATTACGGTGAAGATTATCTTCGCTCTCGGATCAAGTGAATGTACAAACGACTTTTGCGGAAAATACTGACCTATGGTTATGTCTTTTATCATTTTCTGCTGCCCCCTTTCAGGAATCTCAGCAGCTCTTTTCTGCCGTCCTCGACTGTGTAAATGTCGGTTCTGACATCGTAGCCTTTAGATTTGAGTTTTAAAAAGACCGATGTTATCTCGGGAATGTTAAGTCCCATTTCAACAAGCTCATCGGCTCTTGAATATACTTCGTCAACAGTGCCGAACATCGCCTCTTCGCCCTTGTTCATGACGAGGACTTTTGTCGCTATCTTTGCAACGTCCTCCATGCTGTGGGAAACTATCATGACCGTACTGCCTGTATTCTTTCTGTATTCCGAGATAAGCGACAGCACCGTATCTCTGCCCTTGGGGTCAAGTCCTGCACAAGGCTCGTCAAGCACGAGTATCTTCGGATTCATAGCCATAACACCCGCTATTGCAACACGTCTTTTTTCGCCGCCCGACAAGTCAAACGGTGATTTTTCAAGATAGCTGTCATTGAGTCCGACAAACTTTATCGCCTCTCTGACACGTCTTTTTATCTCGTCCTCGCTAAGACCCATGTTCTTCGGTCCGAACGAAATATCCTTTTCGACGGTTTCTTCAAAAAGCTGATACTCGGGGTACTGAAAACAAAGACCGACCGAAAATCTCGCATTTCTTGTTGAAGTCTTGTCCTGCCAGATATTCACGTCCTCGACAAGCACACTGCCGCTTGTCGGCTTAAGCAGAGCGTTAAAATGCTGAATAAGGGTGCTTTTGCCCGAACCTGTGTGACCTATAATTCCCACAAGCTCACCTTTTTCGATATCTATATTTATATTTTTTATCGCAGTGTGTTCAAACGGAGTTTTGATTCCGTAGATATAATTCAAATCCTGCGTTTTAAGAACGGTTATTCCCATTTTTTCACCTCCGCAGTTTCTCAAAAGCAGACACAAATTCGTCTGCGGTCAGGACATCGCCTACGTTTACACCGTCTTTTTTGAGCAAATATGAAAGTTCTGTTGCCTGCGGAACATCAAGACCTATCTTTTTTATCTCGTCTATATGTCCGAAAACTTCTCTCGGTGTACCGTCAAAACGTATGTTGCCCTCATCTATGACTATAACTCTGTCAGCTTGAACGGCTTCGTCCATATAGTGAGTTATAAATATGACGGTGATGCCCATTTCTTTATTGAGCCGTTTTACGGTTTCCATGACCTCTTTTCTGCCTCTCGGGTCAAGCATGGCTGTCGGCTCGTCTACAACTATACAGTCTGTCTGCATGGCTATTACGCCTGCAATCGCAACTCTCGGCTTCTGTCCGCCCGCAAGCTTGTGCGGTTCATGAAAACGGTAGTCATACATTCCGACGGCTTTAAGCGAATCATCGACACGCTTTCGTATTTCATCGGGATCTACACCTAAGTTTTCCGGACCGAACGCTACATCGTCCTCGACTATGGTTGCGACTATCTGGTTATCGGGGTTTTGGAAAACCATGCCGACAGTTCGCCTTACGTCGTTTCTTCTGTCCTCATCTGCGGTGTCTATACCGTCAACGAGAACCTTGCCCTCATTCGGCACAAGTATAGCGTTAGTCAGCTTTGCAAGCGTACTCTTACCCGAACCGTTATGTCCGAGTACCGCAACAAAGCTGCCTTTCTCGATAGACAGCGTTATATTTTTGATAACGTCTTTTGCAACGTTGTTTTCTTCGTCATACTTAAAAGTCACATTGTCAAATTCAATAATACCGCTCATTTTTTCTTACCTTTTCAAATTTACTTTGTCCAAATAGCCGATGCACCGCACGGCAGGATCATTCCCGTTTCCGTCACGGGAAGTCCGATTTCACTTGAAGAAACGCTGCCGCCGAACTTCGGCTTTACGGTCGTTCCGAGAATGTATTGCATAACAGATGCCGAAAGACCCGTTGTGTATGAGTT
>CAYWDD010000084.1:0-6803 GCA_964456935.1 uncultured Faecalibacterium sp.
TGTAGTTGAAAGATGACCGTAAAAAGCGGTCAGCGATTTACGAATTGCTTAATCATAAACAACCGTCACTTGCCGGAGTGGCGGTTGTTTCTTTTTACTTTGAATTTTATAGTAAAAATAAATTTCACTGTGTCAATTATAAAAGTAAAAGTCATTACATATCACCTCCTTTTCTTGGAAATGATACGCCAGCCGCCTTAAACGTCTTTCAACTACGCAGGTATTGTACTATATTCGACATTATTTGTCAATATTGTTTATAAAGTAAAATCAAATCCGTTTGTAACATTCTCACAATTATATTTACTCCATGTAAACAATTCAAAATTAACTTGAAATTCACGCTTTGCAGTGTTACAATAAATTGATATCATTTTCAAGGAGGTATTCAACTTGGACGATTTTGAAAAGATTTCGGATAACGAAGAACTTGATTCGCAACAGGAATCAAGCGAACAGATACAATCCGATGTACCCGAAAGCGAAAGTCTTAACGAGGAACTCGAAAATATAAGAGAAATGTTCCAGACTGAGCTTGATAACGCAACTCAAACTTATTTGGCAGGCGGCGACCTTCAGGACTGCGATGACAATTCGGAGGAAACCGATGAGGAAAACGCAGAGCCCGAAATTCCCGAAGATATGCTTTGTGAATGTTGCGGTGAAAGAGAACGTGACCTCAGTGAGGGCGAGGATTATCCCTACTGTGCGGAATGTAAAGACCTTATGCGTACATATCCCATCGGTGCTAAAGGCATTCTCGTTTTGATTGCGGTACTCGTACTCGGTGCGGCATCTTTACTGACGAACTTCAGCAGTAACGTTGATATTCTCGACAAGGCTGTTACCGCTCAGGAGGCTATCGCATCAGGCAAGCTTTATACGGGACTTTACGCTTACTATGATGCTATAAATTCAGCTGATTCGGGCAATGTTCCTAAGAAGTTGGTCGGAAGATGCATTAACGTCTTTGCAAACCTCAACGACTACAGAGATGCGGTGTCAATGGCAAGCCACTATCTTGACGAAAACGATCTTAAGAGTCCGTCATATAAGTTTGTAAACGACTATTCTATCAAAAACGAAACTCTGACAGCTATAGACAATATAATCTATGAGCCGCTTTCATCTGAAGATACGACATACGATGATGCGGACGCTCTTTGCGAAAACCTTGAGGCGCTCAAAAACGACAGTGAAAACGAATATGACCCGTACTATATTGATTACTACAAATATGTTGTAAAGAACACTCTCGGCGGCATGAACGACGAGATATACAAAGATCTTATCAAGCTTGACGAAACCTACGGCAAGGAAGAATGGGTCCACCTTTACGACCTTTGCAATGCGGCAGCAATGCTCGGTGACGTCAATGCTGCCAAGGGATACTTTGACAGAATAGTCAAGGAAAACTCCGAGGACGGCACAGCTTATGTGTACTATGCAAATGCATATCGTTTTATCGAAGAAGTTGACACAGATAAGATGCTCGAACTTGCTGAACAGGGCTTTGAGGCTCAGGGCAACTACGGTTTTGCAAGCTCAGACCTTTACAGAATACAGGCTGTAGCGTATATGTTAAAGGGTGACAACGAAAAGGCTCACGAGGCGGCAACGAATATGTATTCGGTCGTAACACAAAACAGTTATTCGGTAAACAACCTCTTCCCCTGCCTTTACACATATGCATTGACAAGCTCACTGACAGGTAATAAAGACGGCTACGATGATATAGTCGATCTGCTTAATGTAAACGGCTACGATATGTCACAGCAGGTCATCAGCGTTATCAACGGTGAAATGACAGTCGAAGAACTTTTAACAGATATGGAGGGTGATTTAGCATGACAACACTTTATATAATCACACGTTTTATCACTTTCCCCGGTGCTATGATAAGAGCTTTTTGGGAGCAGGTCATTTGCCGCATACACAAGTCCGGTGTTGAGGACAACCGCTATTTGAGAAATGACGAGATGTGTTCTCACGTTGAACATGAGTTTATGCCGAAAGCGGGAAGTGCTTTTGCCGTATGCTTTGTTCCGATGATATTGCAGTTGGCTCTTGCTCTTTTGGTGTCGGCACCTGCCGCCTTTGATATACTTTATCTCGGCTCTTTCAGTTTCCCGATGGGACTTATTGATATAGTCTGCCTTTGGATAGGCTTTTCACTTGTTGTCAACTGTTTCCCCTCTGTTGAGGACGCAATGAACATGATGGATAAGCTTTATCACGGCAACGCTAACGCTTTTCAAAAAATCATCTTCGCTTTAGGCGCAGGAATATGCTATGTCGGTTCTTTCCTTGAAAAATACTGCATAACATTCCTTTCAAGTGTGGTACTTATGGTTATCTGCATTTTTGCAGTATAAGTATATTTTTGTTGCATTGTTAGACGGTCACAAATCAGTAAAACGATTTGTGACCGTCTAATTTTTGCGTTTCATGGAAAAGGTGTAAAAAAATAAGCCTCTCCTTGTCGGAAAGGCTTTATCTTCTTTTTATCAGTCGCTAACGTAGGGAAGAAGTGCGACCTGACGAGCACGCTTGATAGCTACTGTAAGCTCTCTCTGGTGACGTGCGCAAGTGCCGGTTACACGGCGGGGAAGGATCTTTGCTCTGTCAGAAGTGAACTTTCTGAGCTTAGCGATATCCTTGTAGTCGATTTCCTCAACCTTATCTACACAGAAAGCGCAAACCTTCTTGCGGGGCTTTCTTGACGGACGGTTGGGTCTTTCGCTCTTATCGTATGCCATAGGTATTAACCTCCTTGTAATTTTAGTTGCTTTTCAGCAGTTCATCAGAACGGGAGATCTTCATCATCTGTGATCTCTTCAAAATCCGATGCACTTGCTGTTTTGAGTGCAGGAGCGGCTTGCTCTGTCGGATATGACGAGCCGCCTGTTTCTGCTTTTGAACCGCAGAAACTGATTCTGTCAGCTACAACTTCATAGGCTGTTCTCTTATTGCCGTTTCTGTCTTCATAGCTACGGCTTTGGAGTGAACCTGTTAAAGCTATCATCTGACCCTTTCTGAAATAACGACAAACGAACTCTGCCGACTGACGCCAAGCGACAACATTGATGAAGTCGGTCTGTCTGTCTTCGCCGCTTCTTGCATAAGATCTGTCAACGGCTACCGAAAATGACGTTACGCTAAGTCCGGTCGTTGTGGTTTTCAGTTCGGGATCTGCGGTGAGTCTGCCCATTAAAGTGATATTATTGATCATTTTAACGACCTCCTCATGCCTTTTTAACTGTCATCATTCTGAGTACGCCTTCAGTGATGTTGGCGACACGCTCAAGCTCAAGCGGGAAGCTCGGATCGGCAGTATAGTTGATGAGATAGTAGTATCCCTCCGGCTGATAGTCGATCTCGTAGGCAAGTCTACGCTTACCCCAATCATCGACATTTGTTACCGTGCCGTTTGCCTCAACAAGAGCCTTGAACTTCTCAACTAATGCCTGTGTCTTTTCCTCGCCTTCAGCAACTGTGAATACAAGCATGGTTTCGTAGTTGTTCATGTTTTAAGCACCTCCTTCTGGACTTTTGGTCCCACTGCTTGAAGTGGAACAAGGTGTCGCATTACATAATTTGCGACGTTAAACATTATATAAATAAATTCGGGTTTTGTCAAGACCTAAAATTTATTTTTTATTGACAAGACCATATATTCAATATATAATAATCTTGCTTGGAATTGAGATTGAGGATTTCGTCAGCGACTTTAAAAGTTTTGCCGACACTTCAATCTCTTTCTCTTTTTGAAAAGACACAGCCGCAATAGTTCTGTCTGTAAAGCCCGTATTCTCTTGAAAGTACGATAGACCTTTGATATCCGCCTTTTTTCTTAAAGTCGGACGGCAAATGCTTTACATTGAATTTTTCCGCTGTTTCTTCTCCTATTCGGTTCAAGTTTTCGGCATTTTTAAGCGGACTTATCGTTAAAGTCGTTGTGAAATAGTCGAAATTGTTGTTTTTTGCATACTCGGCGGCTTTTTCCAGTCTGAGTTTAAAGCACTTCAGACAACGCTCTCCGCCCTCAGGACAGTTTTCATAGCCTTTTACCGCATCGTAAAATTCACGGCTGTCAAAGTCCGCAACCGCAAGCTTTATTTCGTTTTCCGTGATATCACGATTCATTATTTCTATAAGCTTTCTTTCCTCGTCCGCACGCTTTGTGTACTCTTCTTCGGGATAAAGGTTCGGATTGTAAAACAGGACGGTTATATCGAAAAATTCTCGCAAATATTCAAGACAATAGCTGCTGCACGGCGCACAACAGGCATGGAGCAAGAGCCTCGGTTTATCCCCCGTTGCTTTTATCTTGTCGGTTATCGTGTCAAGCTCACGTTGATAGTTTCTTTTCAAATGAAATCACCTCATTGCTATTGAATGTTTTATGCCTAAGCATAAAACATTCGGGCTTTCCTACAGTCCAAACAAACGGCGGACGGATAAACTCCGACCGCCTGTTTTTTATTCTTCGTCGTATTCTTCAAGCAACTTTGCCATGTCAAGCTTTATGTAACCCTTGGGCATCTCGAAATATGAATCGGGAACGTTGGAAGAAAGCTCCGTTATGTTATAGATCGTAGATGAACCGTCGGGTTCTATGAAGTCCATTCTGACAAGCTCGTTGTTGTAGAAATAGTAATTCTTGACGTCACCGTCTGCATATGTGAACGATTCGCAGACACATTCTCTGCCGTTGATATCGACCTTGTACGTCTTAAATTCTTCGTAATTAAGTGCCTCACCGACATCAACAGAACTGCCTGTTGACATTTCCGCCGCCATGTCCTCGGGTAATGTGCAGTAAACTCTGAACTTCTTTATAATTATAGCACCCTGCTTTGTTGCAGCGTCATATATGACCTCGGCAGGGATACCCTCGACCGTGGTTTCGAGGTAGACACTGCCGCCCTTGAATGCCATGAGTATCTCGTCCGGAAGATCGGGGTCTGTTGAAGTGAACTTCATCAAATATGTTCCCGATGCAAAGAGCTTGAGATATTTTTCGGATAAGAGAGTGGTCGGTGTACTGCTGTCTGAAGATTGTGAATCTTTGCTGCCACCGTCCGACTTCGTTGATGATTTGCTGCCTGTATCTTCAACTACAGACACATCGGCATTATAGTTATATGTTGTACCCGAATTTGTCTGCTGAATGTCAACCTCCGTGGTGTTGTTTCTGGGCAAAGTGCCTGTATATTCGCCAACAACGTAAAGCGATTCGTCAAGAACGGGGTATCCGCTCTCGTCAATTCTCGCTCCGTAAAGGTTGCCGAGATCGTCTGTGATACCTGCATAGACGTTATTGTTTTGATCGAGTACCGCAAGATAGGTGATTCCGTCGGGGTCTGTGACTGTCAAAGTCTGCTGTGAACTGTTGCGTACACTTTTAACACAAACTATCAGCGCCGCCAAAACGATAAGCACCATCAAGGCGATCATCTTCTTTTTCTTTTTCATCGTAAACTCCTTAAAGTAGAAAGTTTAATTTTTGCTTGAAGATGTTGTTGTTTCTTCGTCACCGAAATCATCGAGGTTGAGCTTGCTAAGGTTAAACGGAATGAATCCCTTGGGAAGTTCAAACAGCGAATCATCGACAGATGACGATATCTTCGTAATGTTCATAATGGAGGAAGAACCGTCCTTATCCACCTGATCCATGCGTACAAGCGTATCATTATAGAAGTAGTAAGTCGTGATACCGCCGTCTTTAAGCTCGTAAGCCTCGCAGCGACATTCTCTGTCACCGATAGTTGCATTGTAAACCACGACGTCTTTTATTTCATAGTTGTTGCCGCCGAAGTCCGCCATGTTAAGCTCGTCCATCATGCTGGAAGGCATCTTGCAGTAAACTCTGTAATCATTGAGGACGACATATATGTTGTCTTTTTCTTTCTGATAGAGCATTGTGCAATTCATGCCCTCAAGCGAGGTTTTCATATAGATGTTGCCGTTTTTGACAGCTGCCGCAACAGGTGCGTCCATGTCATCGCTGGAAAACTCTATATAATAAGTGCCTGAAGCAAAGAGCTTTTTATACTTTTCGGCAAGCAGCTCGTCTTTCTTTGTGGTTGATGAAGTATCGTTCTTGGTTTCCTTGGAAGAAGAATCTTTCTTCGTGGTTTGATTGTTTTTCTTTGATGTTGTAACGTCTTTGTCTGTGACTACCGATTCGCCTGCATAGTCATAGTCGTCGTTTCTTGTTTCATTGACGTTTACAACTGTGGTATCGTTTGTCGGAAGTGTTCCGTCATAGTTTGTGACCTCATACAAGTCACCGTCTTTGAGGACGTTGCCTTTTTCGTCTATCGGTGCGGCATAAAGCTTACCTGCCGCATCTGTGACACCTGCATAGGTTTTTCCGTCACTGCCTTCTATTGCAAGATATGTCATACCTTGAGGGTCGGTCACAGTGTCGCTGTTTTCCTTTGAGTTGTCACAACCGTAAAACACTCCGGAAATTATAAAAACGGTCATGAAAACCGCCGCAACTCTCATTATGCCTTTTCTCATTCTAAAGTACTCCTTATTGTAGCTATTTACCTTTAAAATGATAATACAAAACAGCTATAAAATCAATAGAAAACTTAATGATTCTTTGTGAACACTTTATTAAGCTAAATGAAATACAGCGGTTTCGATTACAAAAATCGAAAGTTTCAAAATTTTTTCGGAAAAACTCTTGCATTATTCGTATCTTTTATATATAATATCACTTGCAATTTGCAAATGCTGGTGTGGCTCAGTTGGTAGAGCAGCGCATTCGTAATGCGCAGGTCATCGGT
>CAYWDD010000085.1:0-6692 GCA_964456935.1 uncultured Faecalibacterium sp.
TAAAGCGTAATGTCGTCTATCTTGCCGTCCGATGTGATAACTTTCGCAGGTATTTCTTCGTCGCCGTTCTTGATTTTCTCTCTTATGCCGGGAACGAATACATAATCACCGTCGGAATAGTTGAACTCTCTGTCCTTATCAATGGTAAACGGTAAAATGCCCCAGTTTATGCAGTTGGAGCGGTATCTCTTTGTCGCAAATTCATAACAGATATTAGCGAAACCTCCGAGAACTTTCTGGCATGATGCCGCCTGCTCTCTCGCCGAGCCGTCACCGGGCTTTTTGGCGAATACGCATGAGCCGAACTGAGTATGTTCAAGCACTTCTTCGGCGTTATCGCAAACCTTTGAAAGAACGGATATGAGTTCTTCCGGCTTTTCGCCGTTGCGTCTTTCCTGTTCGGTTTTCGCTATCGCTTTTGAGCGAGGCACATATTGCGGTTCACGACGGCTGAGAGCAAACTCGGAAAGTCTGAGCGGATTTGATCTATAACTTGAAGTTTCGCCCGAGGGGATAAGCTCATCGGTTGTCGTGACATCATCGTGAATAACACAGGCAAGCTTTACAAGAAGATTATCTTCAAGTGCATACATTTTCGGCCAATCCGTAATATTCGGGCCGAAACGAAGTTCACTGCTCTCGTCTGCTTTACCGATTCCGTTATACACTCTCTTGTCGTACACGCTGCCGTCAAATGAATAGGTATAGTTGCCTTCGTTGTAATCAACGTCTGTTGCGGCAGTGAGTACACCCTTGTTTCTTGCGGTTGCGGCAATGGAAAGTGCGTCGACAAGCGCGACTGCGGAAAGTTGACCGTCGCCGGGTTTACTTCCCTCACGGTTGGGGAAGTTTCTTGTTGTGTGTCTTATCGAAAGACCGTTGTTACCGGGTACGTCACCTGCACCGAAACACGGACCGCAGAAACTCGGCTTGAACACTGCACCTGCCTCAAGAAGTCTTTCCTGCACACCGTTTCTGATAAGTGCGAGATTTACGGGTACGCTCGACGGGTAAATGCTAAGTGAGAAATAACTGTCACCGATGTTGCCGCCGTCCAAGATATCCGCCGCGCCGCAAATGCTGTCGAACATACCGCCCGAGCAACCTGCTATAACACCTTGATCGACCATGATTTTTCCGTCAACGACCTTGTCGGTTAAGTGGAAGTCAACCTTATCACCGAACTGAGCCTTTGCGCTCTCCTCGACCTGCTTTAAGATTTCGACGGGGTTTTCCTGAAGCTCATGGATAGTGTACGCATTAGACGGGTGGAAAGGTAAAGCTATCATACTTTCGATTTTAGCAAGATCTATCTTTACAACACCGTCGTAATATGTCACATCGGCAGGTGAAAGCTTTTTATATTCTTCACTTCTGCCGTGATTTATATAGAAGTTTCTGACGGTTTCGTCCGTTGCCCATACAGATGAAAGGCAAGCTGTTTCCGTTGTCATAACGTCGATACCGATTCTGAAGTCCATGGGAAGATTCTTGACACCCGGACCTACAAATTCGAGAACCTTATTTGTAACTGTAGCGTCTTTAAAAACGGCTTTACAAAGAGCAAGTGCAACGTCGTGAGGACCTATGCCTTTTCTCGGTTTATTTTCAAGGTACACCATGACGACCTGCGGAGTTTTGATGTCATATGTGTTTGAAAGCAACTGCTTTACAAGCTCGGGACCTCCCTCGCCTATTCCCATTGTACCCATAGCACCGTAGCGTGTGTGACTGTCCGAACCGAGTATCATCTTTCCGCAACCTGTCATTGTTTCTCTTGCGAACTGGTGAATGACTGCCTGATTTGCAGGAACATATACACCGCCGTATTTCTTAGCGGCAGAGAGACCGAATATATGGTCATCCTCGTTTATCGTTCCGCCGACAGCACAAAGACTGTTATGACAGTTTGTCATAGAATACTGTACGGGGAATTTCTTAAGTCCGCTGGCTCTTGCCGTTTGAATTATTCCGACATAGGTTATGTCATGAGAAATGAGCGAATCGAACTTAATCTTCATCACATCACCGTCTTTTGCCGTATTATGGCTTGAAAGAATGGAATAGGCTATTGTGCCCTTTCTTGCATCTTCAGGTGAAAAGTCTTTTGCTTTAGCATCGTCCTGTAAAACTATTTCCGTTCCGTTTACAAGATATGCTCCGTTCTTTATTACGTCTATCATTTTATTGCTCCTTTCAGCTTCTTCTGTAAAGACTGTTTATATGTCTGTAGTATTCTTCGTCAACATTATCTATTGCATCTTTTCCGGCTCTGTACAGCCAGTTTCCTTCGGCTATTCCGGGGCGGTTCATTCTCGCATCACTGCCGAAACCGCACATATCCTGAAATGACAGTATCGACAGGTATGCAGAGGATTTCCACACTGTTTCTATTATGCTGCGACACGATTCGCTCTTATATCCGCCATCGCCCCAATTATTGCCTTTATATCCGCAATAGTCAAGTGCAAACTTTCTTTCATCGGGAGTTGCTTCGTACAGCCAGCCTAACAGTGTGTTGTTATCATGAGTTCCTACATATGCAACGCAATTTCTCGGATAGTTGTGCGGAAGATGTGTGCTGTCACCGTTCGGGTCAAATCCGAATTGTATGACCCTCATTCCCGGAAAACCCGTATCTTCAAGCAACTTTATTACGTCCTCACCGAAAGTGCCGAGATCTTCGACAACTATAGAAACATTGCCGAGCTTTTCCGTGACTTTATCGAAAAGTTTCATCTTCGGTCCGTCTTTCCACTCACCGACTTTTGCCGTTTTCGCATCGGCATCGACTTCCCAATAAGATGCCAAAGCTCTGAAATGGTCTATCCTCACCGTATCATAGATTCTCAGTGCAAATTCAAGTCTGTCCGTCCACCAACGAAAACCGTCTTTTTCCATTTTATCCCAATCATATATGGGATTTCCCCAAAGTTGACCGTCAGATGAGAAATAATCGGGCGGTACTCCTGCGACTTTCTTCGGTTTGAGCGTTTTTTCATCGAGCTTAAACAAATCCGAATTTGCCCATACATCGGCACTGTCCAGACTTACATATATCGGCATATCGCCTAATATCTCTATACCGTTGGAATTTGCATAATCTTTAAGCTTGTTCCACTGAAGATAGAACAGATATTGCACAAACGAGTAAAAGAGAGCCTCATGTTCCGTTTCGCAGTCAACCGATCGTACCGCAGAAGAATATGACTTATATTTATCGTCCCACTCCCACCAAGGAGCAAGATTGAACTTTTCTTTAAGTGCCATGTAGAGCGAAAAGTTTTTGCAATACTCGTTTTCGCTGACAAACTGCTTTACCTTTTCAAAAAGCTTATCATCGGCTCTTTCAAAGGCGGCTCTCAGAAGTTGCGTCCTCTTTTCAAGTGCGAAATCATAGGCCGCAGTATAGCATGAACCGGTGTACAGATTTTCGTCTGTTTCTTCTTTTTCGACAAGTCCGTTCGGCAGGCTGCGTGGGTCGATATAAATCGGATTTCCGGCAAAAGCCGAGCAACTGCAATAAGGAGAATTCATCTGGTCTGTCATTCCGACAGGTAAGACCTGCCAACAGGAAAAGCCCATTCTTTTAAGCTTATCGACAAACTCGAATGCCTCCTCCCCCATTACACCGACTCCGAAGTCACCGTTTATACATGACAGCGGCATTAAAACACCGCTTTTACGTTTCTTGTACATACATATCACCTTAAAAAATAAATCCTGTTTATTATATAGCAAAACTTATGTATTTTCAATAAAAATATGTGAAAAGTTGGATTTATGTGGGAAAAGAGGCGGAGCGACCTCAAAGCGGTTGCGTAGCCGCACGGTGGGATTTCGTGTACTCCGTGAACGAAGTGAGCGGAGTGCCGAAATTCCGCCGCCGCTGATGTGTGTTCGATAAGCAGGAGGTCGGAAGGCTGTAGGGAGTCGGGTGGGGTGCCGGGGTGCGTAGGCATAAAACATTCGAACTCAATACGCCCAAAGCACAACATTTCACGCACCCTCGAACATTTATTTGCCTTGAAATACGGCAGTATTCCTGCGGCAAATAAATGCCCGATTGTACGCAAACTGTTGCGTTTTGGGTGCGGAGCAGTTTTTTAAGGATAGATTTTTGTCAAGACAAGGCGAAAACCGCAAGCAAGGCTGTCGCCTTGCGAGGATTTTCAACGCAGTATTGGCAAAAATATGTCTTAAAAAACCGTATCGGGTTCGAATGTCTTATGCCTAGCAGGGCGGCAAAGGTACTATGAAAAAAGACTGCCGATAAACGGCAGTCTTGAGCTTTATCTTTCTTCTCTGAAGTATGTCATACCTAAGCTTTGCGGCGGTTGATTCTCTTTTCTGTTTCTTGCACTGATTATTACAAGAACTATTATGGTAACAACATAGGGTAACATCTTAAGTAACGGTGTTGCCGCCATGCTGACTTTAAGTTCTCTTATGCCCGGAATGTATGAACCTGCAACATATAATGCTCCGAAAAGAGCAGAGCCGAAGATACTTACAACGGGTTTCCAAAGAGCGAAGATAACAAGTGCTATCGAAAGCCAACCGAGTCCTTCTATACTGAGATATGCCTCCTGTGAGCCTGCGTAGTCCATTATATAGAACAGTCCGCCGAGTCCTGAAATTCCGCAGCCGATACAAGTCACTGCGTATTTATAACCGTTGACGTTTATTCCCACTGCATCGGCTGTAGCGGGATTTTCGCCTATTGCCTTGATATAAAGTCCTGTTCTCGTTTTGTTGAGAATGTATGAGGCGATGATAGCGATGATTATAGCAAGGAACACCATTACACCGCAGTATTTAAGCGAGTTGTCGCTCTTTGCAAACGGGAAACGGAAATATTCGAGAGCGTAAAGATATCTGATGTTGGTAAGTTTTGACATTACAAACTTCATCATACCGACACCGAATGTGGTAAGGGCAAGACCCGTAACGTTCTGGTTAGCTTTAAGTGTAACCGTCAAAAGGCTGTAAACCGCACCCATTGCGGCAGCACCGATAAATGCCGCTATTATAGCTATTATAACTATAAGTGCAGGCGGAACGGAAGTCTGATACATTGCCTGAATTGCCGCACAGCCTGTTGCTGCACCGACACACATAACACCGGGAATACCGAGGTTAAGATGTCCGACCTTTTCAATGAGTATTTCACCGACCGAACCGTAAAGGAAGGTCATTCCAAGAGGAACGGCACTAAGTAAATAATCTAAAACTCTAAGCAAAATAGCCATATTATTTACCCTCCTTATTTGTACGGAAATTTATCTTGTAGTTGATGAAAAATTCACAGCCTATTATGAAGAACAGGATTATTCCGACAACAACGTTCGGAAATGCACTGCTGATATCGAAAGTCTGTGAAACCTGCGATGCTCCCTGATCAAGGAAAACGATAAGGAACGATGTGATAAACATTACAAGCGGATTGAATTTAGCAAGCCATGAAACCATGATAGCGGTAAATCCGAGTCCTCCGACTGTTTCGGTTGTGATAGAGTGATCTAACGCACCGACTATAAGGAAACCTGCAAGTCCGCAAACAGCACCCGATACAAGCATTGTTCTGATGATAACTTTCTTAACGTCGATTCCGATGTAGCAAGCGGTCTTGTTGCTCTCACCGACAACCGAAATTTCATATCCGTGCTTTGAATAGTCGAGGTAGATATACATTCCGAAAGTGAGAATGATAACGACGATGATAAGAAGGATATATTCGTTGTCAAACAATTTCGGAAGATGACCGTGTTCAAGTATACCGAGTGAGCTTGAACCGTCGGGCGTCCACTTGATGAGGAAGTAAGCGACAAGGAAAGTCGCAACATAGTTCATCATAAGTGTAAACAGCGTTTCGTTTGTATCCCACAACGCTTTACACACCGCAGGGAATAAGCCCCAGATAGCGCCTGCTATCAAAGATGCAACAAACATAACGGCAATAAGTGCGGGTTCTGGAATCTTGCCACCGAAATAGTACATACAGGCGGCTGATGCCAAAGCACCGACAAGCACCTGACCTTCCGCACCTATGTTCCAGAATTTCATTCTGAAAGCAGGAGTTACGGCAACGGAAATGCACAACAGCACCGCTATATCTTTAAAGAGCTTCCACATCTTTCTCTGTGAACCGAATGAGCCTTTGAAAAGTGACGAATAAAAGTCGATGGGGCTTTCACGCAAGAATACGGCAACGAGTACACCGCACAAAAGCAGTGCCAATACTATGGAGGCGACTCTTATTGCAGAGGACTGCCAAAGCGGCATTGTGCTGCGTTTTGAAATATGGAAAAGCGGTTCACGAACCTTTTTTTCTTTATTCTGCATCGTTCGTTTCCTCCTTGCTTTCAATTGAATCGGTCTTTGTCATCAAAAGTCCTATTTCTTCTTTTTCGGCAGTTCTTCCGTCAACTATGCCTGTAATTTTACCTGCGTTTATGACAAGTATTCTGTCGCAAAGCTCGATAAGAACGTCAAGATCCTCACCGACAAATATGACGGCAACTCCCGACTCTTTCTGCTTGTTAAGAAGATTATATATCATGTACGATGAGTTTATATCAAGACCTCTGACCGGATACGCAGCCATAAGCACCGACGGAGCGGCAGCTATCTCACGTCCTACAAGAACTTTCTGTACGTTACCGCCGGAAAGACGTCTGACAGGTGTTCCT